>JAGWUK010000110.1 GCA_028868455.1 Burkholderiales bacterium
GATGGACTCACCTTCCGTCGCTGAATTAATCAAAAATGAACACCCACAAATTGTTGCGACAATATTGGTTCATCTTGAAAGCGACCAAGCCTGTGAAATTCTGAATAATTTCACGGAGCGTCTTCGCAATGATGTGGTCTTGCGTATTGCTACTCTGGACGGCATCCAGCCTACTGCACTACGTGAACTCAACGATGTTTTAACGAAATTATTAACAGGCAATGAAAGTCTCAAGAAAAAATCTATAGGCGGCGTTCGTGCCGCAGCCGAAATTCTGAACTTTATGAGCGGCGAAAATGAAGCTTCCGTCATGGACAATTTGCGCAAATACGATGGCGACATGGCAGAAAAAATCATGGACGAAATGTTCGTATTCGACAACATCATGGATATTGATGACAAAGGCATCCAATTATTGCTGCGCGAGGTGCAATCTGATTCACTGATTGTTGCACTTAAAGGTGCCAATCAGGATATGCGCGAAAAAATATTCAAAAACATGTCCCAGCGTGCCGCTGAAATGATGCGGGAAGACCTTGAATCGAAGGGACCTGTGCGTCTGTCTGAAGTTGAAGCACAACAGAAACAAATTTTGCTGATCGTTCGTCGCCTGGCTGACGAAGGCCAAATTATGCTCGGCGCAAAAGGCGAGGACGCCTATGTCTAGTGCCATAAAGGATGGAAGCCTGACCGCTTTCCAAAGGTGGGAAATGGCTTCATTTGGCGACAATCGTCCGTCGCATAATGAAAAACCACCTGCACCACCGCCACAAGCCGTTCCGCACGTATCAGAAGCTGAACTGGAGCAGATTCGCGACGCGGCTCATCAGGAAGGTTATGCGTCCGGCTATCAGGAAGCCTACGAGCGAGGATTGCGAGAAGGCCAGGAAGCCGGATATAGCGCAATGGAGGAAGGCCTTCAGAAAGAAATCAGTTCCTTAAAAGCGCTCGCAACGCATTTTTCTTCGGAACTGGCTGCGGCCAGTAGTCAGATGGGGCAAAACTTGCTTGATCTTGCCGTTGACTTGGCTGAAGCGATGCTAAAAGCAAAATTTGAAGTCGACCAGGAATCAATTATCCCTATCGTCGAAGACGCTATTGAACAACTCGCATCTGTGCAACAGCCGGCCCAAATTTTACTCAATCCTGAAGACGCGAACATCATCAAAAAAGAACTTGGCGAATCGCTCAGCGAAAAAGGCTGGCGCATTGTTAGTGATCAACATATCGAGCGCGGTGGCTGCAAGCTTGAGACACAGCACAATATCGTGGATGCGACCTATTCAACACGCTGGCAGCACCTTACCCAGTTAATAAAAAAACCAATTTCATAAGCGGTATAAATGTATGCAGGACACACTGACCGAAAACTGGAAATCGCTGCTTGAGAGTAAGCGAAACAAGATTTCGCATACGCAGACCTTGTCTCTCTCTGGCCGAGTCACCAAAGTGACAGGCTTGGTTATGGAGGCCGTTGGTTTACGCTTGCCAGTCGGCAGTGCATGTTCCGTGCATTTGCAAAGTGGCCAAAAAATTGATGCTGAAGTAGTGGGATTCGATGGAGAGCGCCTGTTTCTCATGCCACATAGTGATCTGGACGGCGTGACACCAGGATCTCCTGTATTTCCAGCGGAAGTCGATCTGCAAGAGTCTACCCATCATCCCAAACGAAGGCCGAGTGATCGCAGCAGGCATTTACCGGTTGGATTTGAGCTTCTTGGCAGGGTGCTTGATGGAAACGGCCGCCCCTTGGATACGCTTGGCCCATTACAAGCAAGCTCGTCCGCCCCGTTAGGTGCGCGCATATACAATCCTTTGGAGCGAGCGCCTATTATTGACATGCTCGACGTTGGCGTGCGCGCGATTAACAGCATGCTGAGCGTAGGCAGAGGACAGCGCCTTGGGTTATTCGCTGGTTCTGGTGTAGGTAAGAGTGTCCTGTTAGGAATGATGGCCAGATATACGACCGCTGATGTAATCGTCGTTGGGCTCATTGGCGAACGTGGACGCGAAGTAAAAGAATTCATTGAACAGATTCTTGGACAAGAAGGCATGTCGCGTTCTGTCGTCGTTGCGGCACCTGCCGATGCGCCGCCTCTGATGCGACTTCAAGGAGCCGCCTATGCAACAACAATTGCAGAATATTTTCGAGACCAAGGGCGCAGCGTGCTGCTGATTATGGACTCTTTGACACGTTATGCCATGGCACAAAGGGAAATTGCTCTTGCTATTGGTGAGCCGCCTGCGACAAAGGGTTACCCTCCTTCCGTTTTTGCAAAGCTACCAATTCTTGTAGAGCGTGCAGGTAATGGCAAGGAAGGTGGCGGTTCAATTACAGCTTTCTATACAGTGCTTACCGAAGGCGACGATCAACAAGACCCAATAGCCGATTCAGCAAGGGCGATTTTGGATGGACATATAGTATTAAATAGAACGCTGGCTGAAAGCGGACATTATCCGGCAATCGATATTGAGCAATCCATTAGCCGCGCAATGCATAGCATTACGACACCGGAACATCAGCAATTGGCACGCAAGTTAAAACAATTGTATTCCCGTTACGAAAGAAGCCGTGATTTGATCAACGTCGGCGCCTACTCTCCAGGATCAGATCCTTTGCTGGACGAGGCAATACGCTTGCATCCTAAAATCGTTGCCTTTTTACAGCAGGATATATTGCAAAAATGTAGCATTCCAGAGAGCTTGGCTGAACTTAGGGCTCTATTCCAAGGATAGATTTTTTTTTCACGGACTATACTTAAATCACTATGACGCGCAAGTCTCCAATTACAACTCTGATTGAAATTGCTGAAAAAGACACTGATGATGCAGCGAAACTTCTTGGTAAGGCCATTCGCGCCCACCAGGAAACCGAAACTAAATTATCTCTTCTGCTTCAGTATCGAGACGACTACGCTCAGAAATTTCAAGACGGTGCAGCAAAAGGACTCAGCGCTGCGCAATATGGGAATTTCATGTCGTTTATAGGCAAGCTAGATGGTGCAATAGAAGGACAAAAACAAATTGTCCGAGATGCAGAAAACAAGATTCAACTCGCAAAAAATGCATGGCAAGGAAGTGAAAAAAAACGCCTATCTTATGACACTTTGCAACAAAGAACACAAAATGCGCTAAACATTAAAGAAGCCAAGCAAGATCAGAAGCAAACGGACGAATTGGCGGCAAGATCATATTTTTATAAGCGTTAACCCATCGCTACAATCAGGTAAGTGCCATGCAAACAACGACAATTTTGACATCTTTAAATAATCTGCAAGATGCAGGAAAACAAAACAAGATTGCGCCAAGTTCGCAGCCACTGACATCTTTCAATAGCATGCTCAATCAGGAGATCGCATCAAAATCGCCTGCAACGCCCCCTACTAATGCTAGCAGCTCGAATAATACATACAAAGAAAATAAAGCACCCCCTGCACAATCTGCACCAACACCTTCGGCCCCGCCGAATAATGTGCAACCCACTAATGCGCAAACTAAATCGACTAACAAGAATGACGATGATTCGACGAACGATGATCAATCTGCGGCTACAGACAAAGATAAAAACGACGTCAATCCCGACATTAGTGCTCAACTAATCGCCTTGGTTGGCAACATTGCACAAACGCCGCAAAATGCAGGCGCATCTCCAGTCGATTCATCCGGTAGCTCTTCGCAAGACGCAAAAAAAGACATTAACACCGTTGAAGCGGATATCTCAAAAGTTGCCACTGATCTGACAACAGACTCGAACTCGTCTACGCCAGCAATTGACACGAAAACCCTGACTAAGGATGATACAAATCCTTCAACGAAAGTAGCTACCGATGCCGCTTTCGCTGCTGCTCTGGCGCAGACAAAATCAGCGTCAAGACAAGTCGTTGATGACAAAAAACAAATTTCATCTGCAGATACCTCCAAAATTTCTTCCGCAGACAGCACAAAAAAAACATCTGACATTGCCTCCACTCTGGCAGCGACGGATCAAGCAAAAACAAACTCTGATGGGAAAAATATTGATGTGAACGAGCAAGCTGGCAAGGATAAATCGCCACCCAAGGAGCGAGTAGAGTCGCTTAACGCAAAAGAACTAAATGTGAACTTAGCGGATAGCAAAACAACTGCCTCTACGTCCAAAAATGATAAATTCTCGGAACAACTTGTAACCGCACGCCTATCTGATTCAAGTTTGGACAAAAATGTGGCGGCTCCCACTCCGGCTGCTGCAGCGCAAGCCTTCAATCCAAATGTGCAAAACACAATCAATAACGCTGCGCTAGAACAAATTGCTCCGCGTGTCGGGACATCCGGCTGGGATAAGGCAGTAGGACAAAAAGTCGTGTGGATGGTCGGTGAAGGTCTTCAATCTGCGGAGTTAACGCTTAATCCACCAGATCTTGGTCCACTGCAAGTAGTTCTGAAAGTGAGCAATGATCAGGCCAATGCCAGCTTTTTTGCTGCACAACCCGAAGTACGCGAAGCGCTAGAATCGGCGCTGCCAAGATTACGACAAATGATGAGTGATGCAGGCGTTCAACTTACCGGATTTTCTGTCAACTCACAGGCTGCCAATCAAGGGCAAGGTTTCGCTCAACAACAGAGTCAGCCGTCATATGGTAACGCGACTACTAGCCTACCTTCAGTAGCAATAAGCGAAACAGTTTCAAGTGTTGCCACAAAAATTACACCTAAATTGGGTGCAGTAGATACCTTTGCGTAACGTCATAATTGGAAACTCTCCCCTCCATACATGTAGAATGGCAGTTGTTGCCACTAATACAGTGCCAGCTTGAAATTGATTGAGAAATTCAATAGTTTTAGTCTGCAAACCATAAGGAGGATGAATTTCCCCCTTCTTCTTTTCAGATAATATTCGGGCTCAATCAAAGATAATCTGTAAAAACATGGCGATATCAGCCAGTTGAGAGGAAAAAATGGCGAAAGCACCTGCTAAAGCGGCTCCGGAACAAGCGGAAGCCGCACCTGCTGTAAAGTCGAAAAAGAAACTCATCATCATTATTGCGATCGCAGTATTGGTATTAGCCGGTATTGGCGGCGGTGCGGCTATATTCTTGTCGAAGAAAAATTCAGCAAACAAGGACAAAGAACACAAATCAGAACCTGCAAAAGCGCCGGTATTTATGGCGCTTGAGCCATTCGTTGTTAACTTACAATCAGATGGTGGGGATAAATATTTGCAAGTTACGATGACATTGCAGGTCCAGGATGATGAACAGGTAAATATCATCAAGGCAAATATGCCGCAGGTTCGCAGTCGTTTGTTGCTACTCTTATCGAGCAAAGAAGCTGCGGACATTCTTTCTGCCTCTGGCAAAGAAAAATTAGTCAGTGACATCATTGACAGAGTTAATCAGCCGTTTACAGCAAAAGGCGAGCCGCAAAAAGTTAGCGGTGTATTCTTCACTTCGTTTGTAGTCCAGTAAACCATGTCTGATAATTTTCTCTCCCAGGAAGAAGTTGATGCTCTTTTAAAAGGCGTCACGGGAGATCAGGACGATTCGCAGTCACAGGAAGATACGTCTGGCGTACGTCCTTATAATCTGGCAACCCAGGAACGCATCGTTCGTGGACGCATGCCTACGCTGGAAATTATTAACGAACGTTTTGCCCGACTGTTGCGCATCGGTCTTTTTAACTTTTTACGTCGTAGCGCAGAAGTCTCGGTTGGCACGGTCAGAGTATCGAAATACAGCGAATTTATTCGAAATCTGGTCGTTCCTACCAATCTCAATCTGGTTCATATGAAGCCATTGAGAGGAACGTCCCTCATTGTTTTGGATCCAGGACTGGTTTTTCTCCTCGTAGATAATCTATTCGGTGGTGACGGGCGCTTTCACACCAGGGTTGAAGGACGGGACTTTACCCAAACTGAACAAAGAATCATTCACCGTATCCTTGAAATCATTTTTGAAACATATTCCAAATCCTGGGAACCGGTATATCCCATTGAGTTTGAGTATATACGATCGGAAATGAATACCCAGTTTGCGAACATTGCTACACCTAACGAAGTTGTTGTATCAACGACATTCACAATAGAATTGGGGCCAGTCAGCGGAGAAATGCATATTTGTATGCCCTACTCCACCATAGAACCCATCAGAGACATATTAACCAGTAGTCTGCAAGGTGAAACCCTGGAAGTGGACAAACGCTGGGTTCGTCTGATGACCCAACAAATTCAAATTGCGGAAGTTGAAATTGTTGCTGATCTAGGATCAACACGCGTCACACTTGGTGATATTCTCAATATGAAAGAAGGCGACGTAATTCCCATTTCGATTCCAGAAATTATTTCCGCGAAAGTTGATGGAACCCCCGTAATGGAATGTAAGTATGGTGTATTTAATGGGCAATATGCTTTGCGAGTAGAAAAATTAATCAACTCGAGCGTGCAGGAAGTAGCCCAAGGAGAAAGTCATGGATGAAAATGTAGATGACCCAATTAGTGAAGATGATTGGGGCGCAGCAATTGCCGAGCAAGAAAAGGCGGAAGCCGCAGCAGCTGAAAAATTAGCAGCGCCGCCAAGTGCAGCCGTTTTTAAAGAATTTAGCGCCAAAGGTTCAGGCACTGAAACGCATAACGATATTGACTTTATCCTGGACATCCCTGTTCAGTTAACGGTGGAACTTGGTCGTACAAAAATTGCGATTAAAAACCTTTTGCAACTTGCTCAAGGTTCAGTTGTGGAACTAGATGGATTGGCTGGCGAACCAATGGACGTTCTCGTCAATGGCTGTCTTATCGCGCAAGGCGAGGTCGTTGTTGTTAATGACAAGTTCGGCATCCGATTAACGGATATTGTCACTCCGGCTGAACGCATTCGTAAATTAAATAAATGAAAAAAGTTTATACGCCCTTTTCATTTTTGACCGTCTTAAGCGTATCAATGCAGGCTCATGCGGCGACGAATTCTGGCGCCGTGACGCCAGGAGTCGGTCTTTTACAAATCTCCTTCGGCTTAATTGCAGTTATCGGCGTGATGGTTTCTATAGCCTGGATAATGAAGCGCATTGGTCCAATAACATCGAACAATTCGGTCCCTCTCAAAATTGTCGGTGGCATTAGCGTTGGAAATAGAGAGCGGGTAATGATTGTCGAAGTGGCTGATCAGTGGCTAATACTGGGAGTTACGGCTAACAATATTAGCAATCTAGGGACAATGCCCAAGCAAGAAAGCATTCTTCAAAGTTCAACCGGTACGAAGGCTGCGGGTCAATTTGGCGACTGGCTAAAGCGCACAGTAGAAAAACGCCACGATCAGACCCAAGACATCAAATAAATAAAGCAAGTATAAAAATGCGATCGCTCCCCAAGTTAGTATATTTTTTTATTTTCGTACTAACTCTCTCCTTGCCAGAATTGGTACATGCCCAAGCTAGCGGTGGACTGCCAGCAATCACATCAACTCCGTTGCCAGGTGGCGGACAAAATTATTCGCTCAGCATACAAACTTTGTTGTTTCTGACGACACTGTCGTTTCTTCCGGCCGCACTTTTGATGATGACCAGTTTTACTCGCATCATCATTGTCTTATCTCTGCTCAGACAAGCACTGGGGACACAATCGGCACCACCTAATCAGGTTATGGTCGGTCTTGCCTTGTTTCTAACTCTTTTTGTTATGGGACCGGTGTTTGACAAAATTTACACTGATGCATATCAGCCATTTACTGAAAATAAAATTTCAATGTCCAATGCATTGGATAAAGGCGCTGCACCGTTAAAACAATTCATGATGAAGCAAACCCGGCAAGCCGATCTTGCGCTATATGTGAAGTTGTCGAACACACCTCAGTTGCAAGGCCCGGAAGACGTGTCATTACGAATTCTTATTCCCGCATTCATTACCAGTGAACTTAAAACGGCGTTTCAAATCAGTTTTGCTATTTTCATCCCCTTCTTGATAATTGACATGGTTGTTGCAAGCGTCTTGATGTCAATGGGGATGATGATGGTTTCACCATCCATCGTCTCTTTACCGTTCAAACTGATGTTGTTTGTATTGGTCGACGGCTGGCAATTACTCATTGGTTCGCTAGCGCAAAGCTTTTATTGAAAATAGATATGACTCCT
>JAGWUK010000111.1 GCA_028868455.1 Burkholderiales bacterium
GACTATTCATATTCAGTAGCGATGGCCGAGGCCCTGGGGAATATTCAGTGCGGAGGTGTACCGATGGCTATCGGCGTGCAAACCGACATGGCCACGCCAGCGCTGGCGCGTTTTGGTTCTGATGCGCTACGTGAAGAGTTTCTGGTTCCTGCCATCACCGGCGAGGCGGTTGCCTGCGTCGGCGTGTCGGAGCCCAATGCCGGTTCTGATGTCGCTGCGATCAAGACGACCGCCCGTAAAGATGGTGATGACTACATTATCAACGGCAGCAAAATGTGGATTACCAACAGTTTGCAGGCGGACTGGATGTGTCTGTTGGCAAACACATCGGATGATCCGGCGCACAGAAATAAGTCATTGATCATCGTTCCGATGAACACCAAGGGTGTCTCGGTCGGGAAGAAAATCAAGAAGATCGGCATGAATTCTTCGGATACCGGATTGATTTATTTTGACGATGTACGCGTACCACAACGCAATCGTATTGGTGATGAAGGAAAAGGCTTTACCTACCAGATGCTGCAATTTCAGGAAGAACGCATGTGGTGTGCTGCCAGCAATATCCAGTCTTTGAGCAATTGCATTGACGCGACGATTGCTTACGGTCGCGAACGCAAGATTTTCGGTAGCAGTATCGTGGATAACCAGTGGGTGCACTTTAAACTGGCAGAGTTGAAAACAGAGGTGGAGTCGCTGCGGGCGCTCGTCTATCGTGCCTGTGAGCTGTACATCCAGCAACAGGATGTGACCGAACTGGCATCGATGGCGAAGCTGAAGGCGGGACGCCTGGCGCGCATTGTCCCGGATACCTGTCTGCAATTCTGGGGCGGCACTGGTTTTACCTGGGACAATCTGGTTTCGCGCTTCTATCGTGATGGGCGCCTGACTTCGATTGGCGGCGGTGCCGACGAAGTGATGCTCAGCATTATCTGCAAATATATGGATATCCTGCCCGGCAAAGTCGGCGCGAAAGGTTGAGCAATGACGGCAAGCTATCCTTTCGATACCGTACTGATCGCCAATCGCGGCGAGATCGCGCTACGCATCATGCGGACTGCGCAAGCTCTCGGCTATCGGACGGTCGCAGTGTATTCCGATGCTGACGCGCAATCCATGCATGCTCAGGCGGCTGACACCGCTGTGCATATCGGCGCTTCTTCGCCGGCAGCCTCTTATCTGAATATTCCGGCAGTGATTACTGCGGCGTTGCAAAGCGGTGCACAGGCAATACATCCTGGTTACGGATTTCTGGCAGAAAATGCGGCATTCGCGACAGCCTGCCACGAGGCTGGACTGGTTTTTATTGGCCCGTCTGCGGCGGCCATGCTGGCGATGGGTAACAAAGCGGGCGGCAAACAAAGAATGCTGGATGCCGGTGTGCCTTGCGTTCCCGGGTATCACGGTAAGGATCAATCCGATGCCAGGATGCGTGATGAAGCAGAGCGTATCGGCTTTCCTGTGATGATCAAGGCAGTCGCTGGCGGAGGTGGGCGCGGTATGCGTTGCGTTACCGATGCCGGCGCGTTTTTGGAGGCGTTAGCTTCCGCACGCTCAGAAGCGGAAAATGCTTTTTCCAGTTCAGAATTGATATTGGAAAAAGCGCTCGTGGAACCACGCCATATCGAAGTGCAGATCTTCGCCGACAAGCATGGCAATGTCGTGCATCTGGGAGAGCGCGATTGTTCTGTTCAGCGTCGTCATCAAAAATTGATTGAAGAGTCGCCGTCACCTGCCGTTACACCGGAATTGCGCGCACGTATGGGACAGGTGGCGGTTGCTGCGGCAAAAGCAATCGAATATGTCGGCGCTGGCACGCTGGAATTTTTACTCGATCGAAATGGGCATTTCTACTTTATGGAAATGAATACCCGCTTGCAGGTTGAGCATGCCGTGACCGAGGCCATCACGGGCATCGATCTGGTCGAATGGCAATTGCGCATTGCCAGCGGCGAAGCCTTGCCGCTGACCCAGTCAGAAATTGATGCACGCCGCGAACAAGGCGGCCACGCAATTGAAGTGCGTTTGTGCGCAGAGGACCCGGAGCTTAATTTTTTACCGCAAAGCGGACGTGTCGCCTTGTGGCGTGCGCCGCCAGCATTGCGCACCGATCATGCGTTACGCGACGGAAGCGACGTATCACCTTTTTACGATTCCATGCTGGCAAAGATTGTCGGGCACGGCAAGGACAGGGCTGATGCGTTGCGCCGTTTGGCACGCGGGCTTGATGACTGCGTATTGCTGGGAATGAAAAGCAATCGGACATTTCTGGCGCAATGTTTGCGTCAAAAAGAATTTGCTGACGGTGATTTCGATACCGCATTTATCGATAAACATTTCCCGGCAGAGCGGCGCACGCCAATTGCCGCCGACCGGTCAGCGCAAATTTTTGCAGCGGTATTGTTGGCACGACGGCGGAGTCGGGTGCGGGATACACGCTTTCCGGAAGAGTTGCGTGGATGGTGTAGTGGTGATCGGTATCCGCAGGCTATGCGGTTTTCTGTCAACGGTGTTTTGCACGACGCCCATGTTTGTGCGCAGAACAACGATGTTTGGGAAGTGCAACTGGCAGACGAGCTGGCACAAGTTCGTGTTGGTACCGTGCACGACACTTTCGTGGTGCTGCAATACCAGGCAAAGACGTACAGGCTGGATTTCGTATCTGATGCAAATGCGCACAATGGCGCTTGCTATTTTCAGTTCAGCGGACGTGATTTTACTGCGCAGGAATTCAGTTACACCGCGCCGCAACGGAGTGGCAGCGCCAGTCTTGGCGGACGGGTTATTTCGCCTATGAACGGACGGCTTGTCGCTGTCCATGTAAGCCAGGGAGAGCGAGTGCAGGCCGGCCAATTGCTGATGGCAATAGAGGCGATGAAGATGGAGCACAGCGTTGTTACTACGGTTAACGGCACGGTGCAAAGTGTGCTGGCTGCTCTGGGCGATCAGGTTGCACCAGGATCGGTACTGATAGAGATTGAGGAGGAAAAATAGCGTCGTAAAACAGGGTAGGAAAAATCAGCGTAAGCGCAGCAGAACATGCGCTGGCATGCGCAAAGTAGGTAGGAAGTGAACAGGCTTAGAGAAAGATTCGGACAACTGATCAAATAATCTGGACTTACGCAAGACCGCCCTGGCTTCGTCGCCGTAGCTTGCCGGTGCAATTGTGCGCAAATCCTCACTACAAAGGAGTTGATGATGGAGACCAGCAATCGCAGCCACACCGCAGAGTTTCACGCGTTTCAAGAGAATATCCTGAACCGGATTGCGCTTGGCGATACCTTACACCGGACCGCAAGTAAATTTCCGCAACGGCCAGTATGCATAGAAGGTGGACGGCGTACCAGCTTTGATGAACTTAATGCAGAAAGCAATCAGTTTGCGCATTATTTGTTGAGTTGCGGTTTGCGTCCCGGCACCAAAATTGCCATGTTATGCAATAACTCGACGCAATTTCTCGTCGCCGCTTATGGAATTTTGAAGGCTGGCATGGTCTGGGTGCCGATTAATACGATGTTGGCCGTCCACGATGTGCAGTACATCCTGGAACATGCGGAGGCGAGCATGCTGGTTGTGGACGATCAGTTGCTGGCGCATCCGGCTTTGCATGCAATGGTCAATGCATTGCGCCTGCCGCTGTGTGTGGCCGAGGTCGGCGGTGGTTCTGCTTCCGGTCAGAACTCGCTGAGCCGTTGCATGGCAGGGCAGCCGGGAGACTTGCCGCAAGTGCTGATTGAAGATCGTGATCTGGCGCTGATTATGTACACCAGCGGTACGACCGGCAAACAAAAAGGCGCAATGCATACGCACTTGTCCGTGTACTCGGCGTTGACATCGAATATCGCCCGCATGGGTATCGTCAGCGACGACATATTTTCCTGCATCTTGCCGATGTTTCATTGTGCGCAGTTTAGTGTGGCAGCCTCTTGCATTATTGCTGGAGCGGCCATGTTGATACAAAAAGGTTTTGATCCTACCGCCGTATTGGATGGACTAGCGAACGAACGTGTGACGATGTTATTTGGTTTGCCGCTGATGTATGCCGCCTTGTTGCAGCATCCGGCGCGTAGTCAGCGTGATCTGAGCAGTTTGCGGCTTTGCTTATATGCCATGGCGCCAATGGCCAAACCTTTGTTGATGAAACTGATTGATGAGCTGTGTCCGAATTTTGCGCTGGGCAGCGGTCAGACGGAGATTTTTCCAATGACGATGTACTTTGCACCCGAGCAGCAATTGCAAAGGTTTGGTAACTACTGGGGCGTTCCTACACCGGTCAACGAGCTGGCGATTATGGATGAGTCTGGCCACATCTTGCCGCAAGGTGAGGTCGGTGAGATCGTGCATCGTGGTCCCAACGTGATGCTGGGCTACTATAAAGATCCAGTGGCTACTGCGCAGGTAAGACGATTTGGCTGGCATCATACCGGCGACCTGGGGAAGATCGATCAGGACGGCCAATTGCTGTTCATGGACAGAATGAAGGATATGATCAAGACCGGCGGCGAAAACGTGCCCTCAGTGAAAGTTGAAGAGGTCTTGTTGCGCCATCCGGCTGTTGCTAACGCCGCTGTGGTCGGTGTGCCGCATCCGCATTGGGTGGAGGGGATCGTCGCGTTTGTGATGTTGAAGCCAGGGCAGCAGATAGCGGCAGATGATTTGCTGGGCCATTGTCGTGAACATCTGGCCGGATTCGAGTTGCCCAAGCATATCGGCTTGCTGGAGACGCTTCCCATGACGTCGACCGGCAAGATACAAAAGCATGTCTTGAGAACCTCGCATCAGGATCTGTTTCAGCAAGCGATCTGAACTGTATCCTGAGCGAAGAAGAGGCCGCAGCTTTCGGGCCGCGACCTCTTTGATGCAGAACCAGATTCACCCCATCAATTGGCGGGTGTTCGCAAAATGAACTGAACCGCCTGTTGCGCCAGTTCTTCTATGCTGATACCGGAGCCGCGCTTGTACCATTGCGCGCTCCAGTTTAAGGCGCCAAACATAAACAGGCGGTCAAACTTCGTTGGCATCTTCCAGTCGCCGGACGAATGCAATGCCGCGATGACCTCATCCCAGATGGCTTCGTATTTGTCCTTCAACGCAATAATGCGGGCGCGGTCTTGCGCTTCAACGGAGCGCCATTCGTACAGCAGTACCGGAATGAAATCGTGATTCGGCGCGAGTAAAGTGTGCAGGTGGACTTCTACCAGACGCTGAAACGATTCACGCGCGCTGAGTGTATGGATCGCAATGGCTTCAATGTCTTCCAGCGAGCGACGCATTCCCTGTTCCATGATAGCGACCAGGATTTCATGCTTGGTTTTGAAATGATAAAACCAGCTGCCAGCCTGAATACCAACAGCAGCGGCAATGTCGCGCACCGTTGTGTTGTCGTAGCCCTTGGTACGAAATAGCAAGGCAGACTTTTCTATGAGTTCCTGACGGCGTCCGTCACTCTCATTTTGCGCGGGTCTGCCGCGTTTTTTTTGCATCGGCGGGGTAGATAACGGGAGCGGCTGATCAGGCTTGGGCTGGCGTGAATTCATGGAATGTGCGGGCAACAGCGTCGAAGGTTTTCGTTGATGAAATGTTTTTGGATGGTAACCCTAAACTCTCATCACATCAATGTATGACCTGACAAAGGCGCCATGATCCAGGCCGTGTGTCGCCCGATACCTGACATGTCAGGCTTTCTTGTTAACATGTAAAGACGGGGAGTTGACATGACAAGGTTTGCGATTTTTTGCGGACATTTTTTCATCGGCAAAGCGGTGCGCAATTGGCAGCCGTGTTTTCCCTGCAGGCCACATCTGCTCTGCCACTGTACTTTTTCTGGTCAAAATACGCAGCGTTATTGCGAAATGTTGTGATGTGTTCGCATGGCATGGTTTTTGAAGTGGAATCTCGGATAACAAGGATGTGAACTGCTCTGGCTAACTTGGCATGTTCGCTTTATTCCACTTTAAAACTGGCATTTCTTGCGTGCATTGCGTCATGTGATCGCTGGCGAGTTGACGTCGTTTCCTCATGTGAATGCGCTCACGAAGCTGGGAACTTGAAGGTGTTCTGGTTGACCTTGTTGAAGTTTGCATACAGTGTGACATGCCTCGCAGAATGGTAGCGCTGCTTGTCGCATTACTTCGTTTTTGCTTCAAATCGTATGCCAGCGTGGAGCCGATTTCAAAGTCGATTTCAAAACGCTGGCAAACGATTTTTCTTTTCTTTAAAAAGGACGCACTATGTCGAATACGTTGAATAAGGGCAGCATTCCGAAGAAGTTAATACCGATCAAAAATCGTCCGCTGGATTGCCTGCCCGCTGATCAGGCAGCGGTTGCGGCATTGATGCAGGCCGCCGTTAATGTGGAAAACTTCACGATACCGCTTTACCTTGCCAGCCTGTCGTCGATTCAGGGTACGCACGCTATCAGCGGCGCGGGCATCAAAGGCCGTCTGTGGCCGGGCATGGTGACGACAGTGCGACAGTCCGGTGTAGCACTGTCGCCGAATCAGGATGCCTACAATACGATTTTCAGCGTGTTTGTGCAGGAGATGCTGCATCTGCAATTAGCGGCGAATCTGGCGACGGTGTTGGGGGTGACGCCAAAATTCTTTAAGGGAACAGTACTGGAAAACGCGGATAAAGGATGGTCTTGTTATGGCGCAGATAAAACGGTAATTCCGCATATTATCGATCTGACCGATACCAGTTCATTTGCTACGACCATTGTCAATCTGGGCGCCTTGAATTCGTCGCAGATTCGTCTTTTTCTGGCGATTGAACAATCGCACGACGCAGCGCTAGGTGATATCAACCCATCCGCACTGGAAAACTATTTCCCTGCCGTGCCGTTTGCCAATTGGACAAAGGACGATACGGAAAAAACCTTGCCGCTGTTCGGCACCATAGGCTGGATGTATTACTGCCTGATGCAATATCTGACGATGGAATATCACGATGGCGCGAGCCTGTGGAGCAAGATGTTCAATGCCGATTATCTTGATCAGCAACGCGATCTGTTCAATGACACTTCGTCGTCGCATCCGCGTAGCGAATACCCGATGATGCCAACCAGAATCACTGCTTCTGACCCGGATTTGGCATTGATACAGGCGATCGACGTTGTGCATGGTATCGTCAATCAGGGTGAGGGTGGAGTAGAGAATATCCTGAAAGCGTTTCGTCTGATTGTGCGGTCGCGAATTGATCCGCAAATAAGTCTTTCCGACATTGTGACGCTAAAAGAGGAGGTGACCGATAATCGCGTAGAGCGTCAATACCAGCCCGATCATTGCGCGATGAAAAAGGATTATCCGTATGAACCCGGCAACGTGGATGCCCGCGCACATGGCGATATGCTTGATCACTGGGACCGCTTTAATCGCTTGTCGGAAGTGGTGGCAGATTCGTCGTTCATGAATTTTGCTCAATGGTTTGCCGGTGGCAATGTGTGGACAGGAGCAGATCTTCAAGCACCGGATTACATGCCGGATCCTGCATTTCCCAATTTGCCAACGCCGGATGAAGTCGCCACGGCGCTCAATCAACTAAACTCGCCGGCGTACCAGCAATTGCTGACACAATTGGTTGCTGGCGCCATCAACGGTATTAACGATACGCTGACCAAGACCTGGACCCAGAGTGCGCAACCGTTCCCTATGCAGGCGATGCGTGCCAGTGGTGATCGTATGTCGCTGTACTGGGCGGTATTCGGCGCTGCGCCGGATTTGTCCAGTGCCAGTTTGCCTGCACCCGGCTCCGAAGATGATACGCATGCCTGTCAGGGATTAAGCATCGTCAATCCTGGAAATAACTGTGCCGCCATATCGTCATTCCATACGTGTTCAAGCTCGAACTCATGCAAAGGGCAGGGGGGATGTGGTTACCCGATACCCACGGGCAGCAACAATGATTTTATCGCGCCTAGCGACAACACCTGTGCCATGAAAGGTGGGTGTGCTGCACCGATCTCCGCATGGCAAACCTATGGCTCAGGCGGCAATATGCCGGTCGTCAACATTGACAACGGCGAGGCAATCGTCCCATCAGTCAGCATTGCATTTAATCAGGGCGATAGCGTGTATGGCACGGCGTGGGATGCCTATG
>JAGWUK010000112.1 GCA_028868455.1 Burkholderiales bacterium
TTTCATTTTTTCATTCCAGGTCATTTATGTTGACATCGCCGTTGCTGCACTCGTGGACGAAACGTCTTTCCGTGCTGCTGGGCAGCTTGCTGATTGCGCTGCCTGTACTGACACATGCCGCACCGGAAGTGCCGGAGACACCTGCCAGGGGCGTCCTGTGGGAAGTACAATCCGGCACCAATACCGCGTATCTGTTCGGCTCCATCCATCTGGCAAAAGCCAGTTTCTACCCTTTGCCAGCACGTGTGGAAGCGGCTTACCGGCAGGCCGATACGCTGGCGGTAGAGCTCGATGCTTCGGATCCGGATGTGTCGGCCAAAGCGATGCCGTATTTTACGTATCGCGCACCGGACAAGCTGGAAAATCATCTGAACAAGACGACCTGGCAAAGCCTGCAAGCGCTGGTCGGCCCGGCGTCTGTGCAATTCCAGACCTTGAAACCCGCCGTCGCCGCAACCGCGCTCAGCATGGGCGTGTTCGCGCAGCAAGGCTATGATCCTGCGCAAGGGATAGACCTGCATTTTATCCGTCAGGCCAAGGCCGATAAAAAGGCGATTCGGGAACTCGAGAGCATGGAATTTCAGGCCCAGGTGCTCGGTGGACTCAGCGATGAAGATGGCGATGCCTTGTTACAGCAGACTCTGGATGGCTTGAAAAGCGGCGAAGCAGTACAAGAAACCGAGGCGATGATTGCCGCCTGGAAGCGCGGTGACGCCGACACCCTGATTCATATTTTGCAGGAGACGGCCAGCAAAGATGCCGGTTCAAAGAAGCTGATGAAGCTGCTGCTGGATGACCGCAATCCGCGCATGGCGCAACAGATTGCGGACTTGCTGCATGAAGGAAAAAAAGTATTTGTCGTGGTCGGCGCCGGACACATCGCTGGCACCAACAGCATCACCGATATCCTGCAAAAACAGGGTTTGCAGATTCGTCAGATCAAGTGAATGAAAACTGCACCGTATCAGGCAGCGGGCGATGCGACATTGGTTGTCCGTACAATCAGAAAAATTAAGGGAAGAGCATGACAAGGATGGATGACGCTGCACCGATGACACCGCACCCCTGGGTTCCGCTGGAAACCATGCTGGAAGTGGAAGGCTGGATGGATTTGCATAACCGCGAATTGCAACAGGCCATCGGTGACAAACATACGGTTGGACACGGCGTCTGTTTTACGTTTTTGCACGGTGGCGATTTGTATTTGCATACCAATGCGGACGGTGATGTGCTGCTGGACTTAACGCCGGAAGCCAACTGGGTCACGCCGATCATCAGCACCGTGACACGCGTGCCGCCGCCACGCGGGCAATACTGGCTGATTCCGGATCACATGCTGATGCAGCTGATCATGGGACTCAATAGCCTGATCGCCAGCAGCCGTCTGGTGCTGCGGCATGAGTACAAACGTCCGGCCTGACTGCCAGCTTACTCAGGGAGTTGCGTGTCCGGAGAAAAGATGCGCATGAGGTCGCCGTTATGACGTGCGTGCAAAACGGCACGGTTAATTTTTTGCAATACATCGTGATACAGGCCGTGGCGGGCGGCGAAATGAATATCGACGGCTGAAACCGCGTGTGGCGAAACGCAAAATATCGCTTCTTCTGAATTTTTGCCTGATAGTCCGGCATAGCGCTGATTAATACTCGACTGCAATTTTCCCGTATTGAGTGTCGGGCTGTACAGCAAAAAAGCATCCATGCGATGCTGCAGCAGTTTCATGAAGCGTCCCGGATTATTGCTGGTATCGTCCTCAACCTGAAACAAGGTGTGACTGAGACGATCGAATTCTTCGCCATAACTGGTGCCGCGTACGATACCTATTGTTTTACCTTTCAGGTCGGTGACCGTATGGTAGTCAAAGCGACTTTCACACAAGCTAATCAGAAAAGTCTGGTCTTTATACACTGGCTCGGAAAATGTCAGCTCACGCAAACGTTCACTGGTTTTGGAGATGCCAAAAATGACACCTTCGCCATTCACGGAAGTTTCCAGAGCACGTTTCCAGGGATAGCGGTGTATGTCAAAACGCAGATGCGTTGCATGCTCCAGATAGTGCAATAGTCGGAGAATTTCTGGTGCCAGCGGAATGACTGCGCCATGTTCGTCGAGTTCTTCGCTCATCAGCAAAGGGACGCGCATCGCGTGGATCTGCGCCGCCGGGCACAAAGGGATACCCAGCGTCCCGCTAAACAACAGCGCCACCAACATCGGCCGAAAAACTTGTCGCATCGCCATTCCGGTTCCTGGCCAGAACACCGGCCTCTTGGTTGTGGCCGGTGCCGCTTATGGAAAAACAGTCGTGACTGAACAGACCGTTGCCTGGCTTGTCGTAGCAGGCACGCCGGTTACTGGGCAGATGCGTTTATCTTATTCCAATTTCAGTAAGCTGTTGGCATTTGGTGCCAGCGTGGCGCTGGCCTTGGATGTCGATGGCACCAGGCGCTGGCGCAAATGCATGAACGGCGTTTCGACCAGGCGATACAGCAACCAGCCGCCAGCGATACCACTGGCCATCATCAGCGCAATACCGGATGGTGCCTGAAGGTTGACGCCGAATTTTTGCATGGGGGCGATCAGCACATTCATCAGCGGCTTATGGGCCAGGTAAATCGCATACGACCACAAGGCCAACTGGCTGGCGCCGGGGATGCGCCAGCGATTCAGCCACGATGACGGGCTCAGAGCCGACAAAGTCAGCAAGGCGAATCCGCAGGGCAGCAGGGTGTAACCGAAACTGTTGGTGAAGAACAGGAAGCCGTGCTCTTCCGTGTATTGATAATTGCTGAATAAGTAGCCGTTGAACAGCGTCAGCGCCAGACCTGCCAGTAAAATTTTATTCGCGTGCTTTTGCAGGGTTTGCCATTGTGGAGCATGAAAATTTTTTAACATGGCAATGGCGACGCCGGGCAGTAATTCGTCGAAGCGCGTATAGCTGGAGTAATAAATGTGTTCGTAGTACGTGAACCAGTCATGTCCGGTTTTTTTCCACATTGCCATGCGCGTCAGCAAGGCCAGCAGCATCAAGCCTGACAAGGCAAGCCATCCGATTTTGACTGATTTGCCAAAGCGCGCGATCAGCAATGCCAATGCAGGCAGGATCAGGTAAAACTGTTCTTCTATGCACAAGGACCACGCATGTGAAAACGCGGCGCCGGGACGCAGGCCAATGTTTTCCGTGAACGTTAAGAATTTCCACAGCGGCGTGACCAGCTTGCCGCCCAGGTCCAGCGGGAAAATAAAATACAGCGCCAGGATCACGTAATAATTCGGCAATGTACGCAACAGGCGACGCAGATAGAAATTTTTCAGTGAAAACGCTTCGTTACGCTGGATCGCCGACATAATCTGATTGCCGATCAGGTAACCGCTCAGCACAAAAAACAGATCAACACCGGCCCAGCCCAATTCGCTGACAATGCCGAAACTGCTTTCATGGCTGACGAAGACCATGTAGTGATACATCAGTACCAGTGCAATGGCGCAGGCGCGCAACGTGTCTAAACCGTGGATGCGGGAGGATGTGGAAGTAGGAGATGTGGGCATAAAAAAAGCTGGCGGAAGCAAAACAGCCAGCTATGAACCTTAAAACCTTAATAAGTTCGATGCGATCAGGCCGGACATACGCAAACCATCCCGGCAGCCTTATTGCGTCTGATCGACAACACCGTTGCGATCGATTTTGACGATGCGCGAACTGCCTGCCTGTTTGACATTGACAACGGCTTCACCGGAACCGGTCACCTTGATGCTGGCAACATTGAGCAAAAGGTCGCTGGCACGCAGATCACCGGAGCCGCTGAGTTTTGCGCTCAGGTTATTGGCCGTGCCGTTCAGATGCATGTTGCCGGAACCTTGTGCGATCAGTTCGGCCGTGTTGGCAGAATGCAGGCCAACGTCGAGATCGCCGGAGCCGGCGATTTCTGCTTTCAGGCTTTGATAAATATCTGGCAGCGATACATTGGATGGGCCGTTGGCCGAGATATCGGCGCTGGCGATGCGCAACTGATTGGCGCCCAGATCACCGGAACCGCTACACATCAATGACAACTGGTCGGTTTCGCCAGCCAGTTGCACATTGCCGGAACCGTGCATATTGACGTGCGCCAGTTTGCTGCGCAATCCGCTGACGTCCAGATCGCCGGAGCCGGAGGAATCCACGTCCAGCGTTGTGATGTCACCGGCAAGCTCAACATTACCCGATCCCTGCATGTTCAGTTTGACCGTGGCGTTTTGCAAATGGTCAATCTGCAGATCGCCGCTGCCGCTGACGGTTGCTTCTAGCGCTTTGGCGACGGTGTCCATGCGCACCTCGCCAGAGCTTTGCATATCAATGCTGGTTTGCCCGGCCAGTAATTGCTGTGTATCGAGGTCGCCACTGCCATCGGAAGAAATATGCAGTTCACCAACGGTGCCGCCAACCGAAACATCGCCTGAGCCGTTGATGTCGATGCGCATCTGGTCGCTATGCAATTGGCGCGCTTCAACATCGCCGCTACCGGCATTCATGATTCTTTTCAAGCTGACGGCGGTAATCTTGACCGTACCCGGATGGTTGCTGACAGAAAAATTCAGCATTTTGCGTTTGTTACGGATGACCAGGGTTTTGTTTTCGACGACGGTTTCAATTTCCGGCAAAAAATTGTCGTCGCCGCTGATTTCCAGCGCTGGCGCTTTGCCGGGCATCACCACGACGTCAAAAAAACTGGAATTTTCAATAGCATCAAATTCGGAAACGGGTCTTTGCTCCGTCGCCATTTTTCCGCTGCCGGTCAGTTTTTCACTATTGACGTCGATATCGCAAGCGCTCAGTGTCAGCGTCAGCAACGCCAGGCATCCTATAGATTTGATCATACGATTAATGATGAATATATTTAGATTTGTTAGTGTAGTGCCAATTTTGACAATAGGGTGATAATGAAACGACAGAGCGTAAAAAACGAGGTATCAACGACGGATATATCTGATGAAAGGGGAAATTGACATTTTGGCTTGCCTATTTTTAGATGTACACTAACTTGAGATTTACACAAATCCGTCACAGCAGCCTTATTGCAACTTGCCAGGGCAAGCTTGTGCCGGTTCCGATTTTGTTTAAGACTGACGAAAACCGCTCCAGCCGCGTTATCGCTTCTGGTCGTACATTGGTACGATGTGTGCGACCTTCGCCGTTGTATGTCTGCTGGAAAATTTTGTGTCAGTGCCATGTGATTGTTTTTGATTGCCTATGCCAACGCGTCGCCAAATTTTAAAGAAAACCCTGTTCCTGACCGCCGCTGGTTTATGTACCGGCACGTCGCTGGTGCAAGCGCAGGGAGCCAAATCCTCTGCACAACTGGAACCACCACCGGATTTATTCGATTCACAGGCGCTGGATATCGAATTCTGGGTCAAACCGCGCACGCTCGATGTGATACGTCCAGCGACCGGTGAACGTAGCAAACTGCTGTACTGGAAAGACGGTGAAGTGCTCGACTCTGCCTATCAGGAGCTGTGCCACATTCTGCGCGATGTGAACGGCAAGCAGGCGGCAGCCATTGATCCCAAATTGCTGGAAACCCTGTGGGCGACGCAAGCTTATGTCGCACGCTTTGGCATGACACGCCCGCTGGAAATTTTATCCGGCTACCGCACGCCGGAATCGAACCGCAGGCTGATCGAAGAAGGTGTGCCTGCCGCGCGAAAATCTCTGCACATGGAAGGGCGGGCCGCCGATATCCGGATTTCACAATTGCACGAAGAAGTGCTGGGGGAATTGATACGCAGTTTCCGCCAGGGCGGCGTCGGGTTTTATTATCGTCCTTCGGCGCGCGGTGGCTGGATACACACCGATACCGGCTTGCAGCGCACCTGGAAAGGCTGACCTGGCCTGCCAGCGCCTGATAGTCTGCGCTGAGTAGCATCCATTATCCGCCAGCGCACAGCGGCGCTGCTGGTGCGGATTTGCCGCAGTCCTACAAAATTTAACAATTGCTGTAAAGACGCTTGTACTACACTGCAAAATAAGCCATCCAATTCAAGGAGCGGGTATGCCGTGTGTAAAGATCAATTTACTGCTTTGTTGTCTGGCAGTGTCGCTGGCGACGCCTTTTACCCGGGCCAGCACACTGACATTGGCGACCGAGGATTATCCGCCTTTCAATATGCAGTTACCCGGATCGCCTGATGTGGTTGGCATTTCCACGGAAAAAGTACAGGAACTGATGCGCCGCGCAGGACAAGACTATAGCGTCAAGGTTTATCCGTGGTCGCGGGCTTACCAGATGGGGCAAAAAGAACCCGACACCTGCGTGTATTCCACCACCCGCACACCGGAGCGTGAACCGTTATTCAAATGGGTAGGCCCGCTGGTGTCGAACAACTGGATGATCTTTGCCCGCAAAGACGATGAGCGCCATCCCAAATCGCTGGAAGACGTGCGCCACTATATTCTGGGCGTGTATCGCAACGATGCCGTCGGCAATTATCTGGCACAGGAAGGCTATACCACCGAAATCGCCAATTACGATGCCGAGAATCCGCGCAAGCTGATGTTCGGGCGATTTGATTTTTGGGCGACCGGTGAGTTGCTGGGGTTGGCGATACTCAAAAAGCAGGGACTCAGCGACAAAATCGTGCCGCTATTCCAGTTCAAACAAACGGAAATGTATCTGGCCTGCCAGATCACGATGGCGCAAGAGCGCGTTGATAAATTCAATCGCATCCTCAAAGATATGGAGCGCGATGGCACGTCGGCAGCAATAGAAAAAAAATACAAATAGCCGCCAGACCCGGTTCAGCTCAGGTTTTGCAGCAGCATCGTGCTTAATACGGTGATCACTTCCTCTTCGTCAAAACCGGGATTGACGCGTCGCTGGATATGTAAACCCTGAATCGTGGTGCGGGCAAAATGGCGCAAAGCAGCCAACGTGGCAGGGTCTTTGCCGCTATCGGCGAAGCGGGTTTGCCAGGCCTGATCCATCAGGGCATCGGCAGACTGGAACGCTGGTGCCAGCGTTTTCAAAAACGCCTTGTCATCGCGCTTGGCATAAATGATCTCAAACGCGGCAGCAACTTTGGCGGAGTGATAAATCGTCCGCATTAATGCCACGCTGCCAGCGACCCGTTCGGCGATCGGGCCCGAAGCCTGCGCCTGTTGCTCCACGCTGCTGCGCAATTCTTCATAGGCGCAAGCGACGACCTGGCGCATCAAATCGTCCTTGTCGAGAAAATGGTGTTGCAGGGCACCGATCGTGACGCCCGCCTGCATGGCGATATCCGACAAGCGCAAGCCAGCGTAACCATGCTGACCTATGCAGATACTGGCTGCTTCCAGCAATCCGATACGGGTTTGTTGCGAGCGCTGCTCTTGTGTGCGCACTTCTTTACGCGGGTCATGGCCGCTGTCGGTGGCAGAAGCATGGCGGGCCGTCGGGTGAGGTGGGAGCAGGGTTTTGGTCATGGTGTGTCTAATATTTCTTGACAGCAGAATACCAGAAAATTTACATTATAAAATTAATGCATTATTTAAATAATGTAAATGACAAAGGCACGATCATGCCACATCAAGCTGGAAATCCCATCAGGAGAAACCCATGCAAGCCCGATTTTCCACTGCACAAATGACGGAATTCCAGCAGCGTGCCGCGCTGGTGACGCACGCAATGCGCGATCAGGGCGTGAGCCAGTTGCTGGTAACGCATCCTGAAAATATTTACTGGCTGACGGGTGCGACGTTTGAGGCGCTGGAGCGGCCGTTCTTTTTACTGCTGCGGCAAAACGGCCAACGACGTCTGCTGGTGCCGACGCTGGAAGCCGATCATCTGGGCAAAGCCTGGGGACTGCACGCCGACGGTATTCTTCGATATCGTGAATTCCCGGCACCGGATGGCCATAGCTGGATCGATGCTTTGTTGCAGCCCGGTGTACTGGATGCGACATTTGCTTACGAAGACAGCACGCCGGCCAGCATCGCCGCAGTGCTGAATGCGGAAGGCGGGCGTGCGCTGGATGTGTTGAGCGACTTACGCATGATCAAATCGGCGTTTGAAATCGCGCTGATTGCGACTGCGGCGCGCTATGCCGACTGGGGTGTCGCGCAGATT
>JAGWUK010000869.1 GCA_028868455.1 Burkholderiales bacterium
CTGACGCCGGTGACCGCTAATTCAGATGCGCGCCGCCCTTCAATCCAACGCACGTAAAGCCAATATGGTCCGACGCAGGAGGCAAGGACCAGCAAATTTCTGATGAAGAGCACTGAGTGATCGTCCAGCCATTTTTTGGTCACAATATTCATGAGCGTCAGACCGCCGCCAACGAACAAGATGGCGATAAAAAAGCGGGCGACGGCATAGCGACGGATGCGATCAAGCCGACTGGATGCGGCTGTACTTGTAAAGACTGCTGTTGTCATGAGGTCTCCTGTTGAGTGGTGTAATGAACACACAGTGCGAAAATACGATCTATCGTCACTTGCGCTCCGGCTTTGCTAAACCGAAGTCGCCACTCTAAAGATTCGCTGATGACACTTCCCTGCCTTTGCGACGAAGTGGAGAATATTCAGGATGAAACGAATTTAACGAAGATGAACCAGGGCTACCGCAAAATTGCTAAGGCAAGACGTTGTGACGACGACGCAAATCAGACGAACAAAAGCCATAACGCCATTGATACGCTGGATATTTTGTGCAGCGTAGGCCTATTTTTCTGGAAATGAAAAGTTCAGCTCTATGCCATTGCCCGCAGGGTCATTGAAAAAAATCTGCCGTTGGCGCGGCAGCGTCGCCATTGCCGGCACATCAGACAGGCGGAATGCGATACCGCCAGCCTGCAAGCGTGCGAGCATGCCATTCATGTTTTCACACACGAAGGCCACATGGTCAAAGGCGGTTTTTTGTGCGCTCTGCCGTTCTTCGCCGGGACGGATTTCCGATAAATGCAATACCGCTTCGTCACCGGCGTAGAGCCAATAACCAAAAGTGTTCAATGGCGGACGTGCCCCTAGCCGCAGGCCCACGTATTCACAATAAAAATCCCTGAGTTGCGCCATCATGTCGCGATCGGCGCGCAGATTGTAGTGGCTCAGTGCAATCGCTGCCATCTTATTTCAACCAGCCGCGGCGGCGGAAATACCAGAACGGTGTAATCGCCGAAGCCAGCATCAGCAACAAGGCAAACGGATATCCGAAACTCCAGTCCAGTTCCGGGAACCAGCCACGGAAGTTCATCCCGTAGATACTGGCGATCAGTGTCGGCGGCAGGAAAGCGACGCTGGCAACGGAGAAAATTTTGATGATCTTATTCTGGTTAATATTAATGAAACCGACCGTCGCATCCATCAGGAAGTTGATTTTATCGAACAGAAACGAGGTATGGCCATCCAGCGATTCAATATCGCGCAAAATCTGCCGCGCCTCTTCAAACTGATCGGCATTGAGCAAACGACCGCGCATCAGGAAGCTGACCGCACGGCGCGTATCCATCATATTGCGGCGGATACGGCCATTCAGATCTTCTTCCTGCGCGATGGCATTCAGTGCGGCAGCAGCATCCTGATCGCTGAACTCTTTTTGCAGCACTGCGTGGCTGACGTCTTCCAGGCTTTGGTACACGCCTTCAAGCGCATCGGCAGAATATTCGGCATCCGTCGCGTACAGATCCAACAGCACGTCTTTGTAATCTTC
>JAGWUK010000870.1 GCA_028868455.1 Burkholderiales bacterium
GCTTTGCCAATAGCACGATCTTTTCGAGCTGTTTTGGCTTTGGGTAAAGCGAGTTCGCGTAGCCAAAGCGTCGATTGACCTTTGAGGAGTTCGCGGGCTTTTTCTCCTGCAATCAAACCACCAAAACCTTCGGCATCAGGGAGTAAATATCCCAGCGCAACCAATTGCCTAAACACGTTGCGCCATGCGGCTTCTGATAAATCCTGACCGACGCCAAAGGTGGGTAATTCATCATGTTTTAACTGTTTGATCCTATCGGTTTCAACACCGAGCAAGACATCGACCAGATGTGATGCGCCGAAGCGATTGCCTGTACGAATCGCGGCGGAAAGGGCTTTTTGTGCAGCGACGGTGGCATTCCAAGTGTCTGGCGGATTAGCGCAAATATCACAGTTGCCACACGGCTCTGACCCTGTTTCACCAAAATAGCTGAGCAGCACTTGCCGACGGCAATTTGCAGTTTCGCAGTAGGCGAGTAAGGCGTCCAGTTTGCCTGATTCAATCCGTTTTACTTCTGGCGGTGCATCGGATTGCGCCAACATGCGACGCACGGAAACAACATCACCCAAGCCATACGCCATCCACGCTTCGGATGGCAAGCCGTCACGCCCAGCGCGTCCAGTTTCTTGGTAATAGCCTTCAAGTGATTTTGGTAAATCTAAATGTGCAACAAAGCGGACGTTGGGTTTATCAATGCCCATGCCGAAGGCAACGGTTGCGCAGACAATCCGCCCTTCTTCATAGAGAAATTCTTCTTGGACTTTGATGCGTTCGGCTTGTGGTAAGCCTGCATGATAGGCGAGGGCAGGTAAGCCTTTGCTTTGTAAAAATTCGGCGGTTTCTTCGACACGTTTACGCGACAGGCAATAGACAATACCTGCTGAACCTTCAGGTTGTTGCTGAATAAAGTCGAGCAGTTGTTTACGACCATTATCTTTTTCAGTAATGGTGTAGCGAATGTTTGGACGATCAAAACTGGATAAAAAAATCGGTGCATTTTGCAGGCTTAAAACCTGAATAATATCTGCGCGGGTGCGTTCATCTGCGGTGGCGGTGAGTGCCATGCGTGGGATGTGTGGATAGCGCTGTGCAAGTAATCCAAGTTGCTGATATTCAGGGCGGAAATCATGTCCCCACTGACTGACGCAATGCGCTTCGTCGATGGCAAACAGAGAAAGTGGTGCTTGATCGAGTAGATTTAAAAAGCTCGCATTGAGTAATCGTTCTGGCGCGACATACAGCATGTCCAACTCGCCCGTGAGCAAGTCTTGTTCAACTTGTCGTTGGGCTGGAAGGGGCAGTGAGCTATTGAGGAATTCTGCGCGTACACCTAATTCACGCAATGTATCCACTTGGTCTTTCATCAGGGCGATCAGTGGCGAAACGACGATGCCAACGCCCGCGCGGAGTAATGCTGGAATCTGGTAGCACACACTTTTTCCGCCACCTGTCGGCATGAGCACAAGGGTGTTTTTGCCATGTACTGCGTTGTCGATGATTTGGGCTTGTTGTCCACGAAAATGATCATAGCCAAAAA
>JAGWUK010000871.1 GCA_028868455.1 Burkholderiales bacterium
GCAAAGCAAGCAACTAAAGGACAAAGCCGAAAGGCAACAGCAATAAAAACAGCCGTGGCAGCCGTGGCAGTTACCGCCGTAATGGACTCAACTACACCGGAGCCGGAAGCATTTACGCCGCCAGTGCGCACGTACGTTGGTGACTCTTGGGAAAAGCAGTACGCAATCCTTTACATGAAGCAAGGTAAACCGGACTACCTGAACGCTGTGCAGACGACCGGCGACATCCGCTCCGATTTTGGTCATTTTCTTTTTGGTCAGGGCGGTGGCAAATCGAACGATCTGACCGATTCGATCACTAAACAGCCAGGCTGCTGGCCTCCCGAAGCTGACAAAGACGGTGAGAAATATCACACGGTTGATGACATCACTTGGTTATTGTTCAATAACGAAGCCATTTACAAGGCTGTTGGCTATAAACCGACCTCCGCATTATTCTATGAAATGCCTACATGGATTCATAACGGCATCGTTCAATGGCATTGCGACCGGGCAAAGGTAACCAGCAGCACCCCTGTAAACTTGCTCTTTGCTTATTGCATTTGGGGAGGTGGTGGCTATCTGCCGACCTTGCTCCAATTCCGTGAAACATACGGCGATATTGAAAAATTCATCGAACTGAAAGGCGAATACTGGGTGTTTTATACCTTGCTGACAATCCGACGCGAAGTCATGAGGCAGCGAAATGCCGGTGTAAATTGGAACACTAACGGCCGTGGCTGGTCATCCGGCCTCGCACATTTTCACCGCGTCTTTAAAGTGTACTGCGATGTTAAATAAAATATCTTTATGGCTGGCGAAGCGTAAACTGGCGCGCTCAAAGCGTAGGCTATGCCGCAAGCTGTACAAAGTGGCAATCGAAACCGAACGATTAAGTCGTGAATTATAAACCAAACAAAAAAACAAACAGATATGAAACCTAACGTACAGCCAATTTTACATTTTTCTTACGCTCCACTTCATTTGGAGAGTGAAATCAAATTAGAAAAAATAATTGGATTTGAAAAATTACACAATAGAGTTGATAAAATATTATATTCAAATATGCATAAAAGAGATAAACAAATAATGCATAATTGTTTGGCTAAAATAAGAAAAGATAGAAGCCCCTGCGTTGTTGATGAGTTACCCAGAATTGTTTACTTGATAGTATGCAGCGATGAAATATTTGTTTCTGATTGTAATAAAGCAATTAGCGATTTTGCAGAAAAAATGTTTTATTGCAATTATGCCGATGATGTAGATCGTTGTGTGTATTTACAAGAATACGAATCGTATGAAGAAGCGTATAAAGTGGCATTAGACATGAAAGAACCTAATCCACTATGCTATGCACAATAAATCATTTGCAATCGTTTTAAGCACGTTTATTCTACTGGCTGTAACTTCATGCGACTTGCAAAAGAAACGCCTGCAGAAGTGCCAGAAGTGGGGCGTTTGCCAATCGAACGAGGTCACTATAATAAAGGATTCAATCAAAATTGATACGTTCCTGACCGACGACTCAGATATTTGGCTCTCAATGCTGTTTGAATGC
>JAGWUK010000113.1 GCA_028868455.1 Burkholderiales bacterium
GCAATTTTATTTCCTGTTTCTGGCGAGAGACTATGCAGACTGTCGGAAATAGTTTTGATGGGACGCGTAATGTACATCAATACGACAAAGATCACGACGATCGCCATCAGTAAGGCCTGAAAGACTAACTGGTAGACGATAAACAGGGCCTTGGATGAACTCTGGCTTTCGATAAAATCCTGATCCAGTTCCATGTGAATATGGCAGACGATTTCTTTGGCATTGAACGGTGCTCCGATGTCCTGCTCCAGTGCCAGATTTTCTTTGTTTAACGGAATGCCGGCCAGGCTCTTGTGCGCTGGATTGTTTTTTGAATAGTCGGCCAGCGTGGTGACTTCGGACGCAATGCGCACACGTTTGATATCACCGTTTTTTAATAGCCCATGTGCGACTTCGGAGGCAAGATTCTGGTCAGCCAGATAGCAGGCGATGCTGGCGGTATTTTCTACGGTGCTCAATAAATTGCGCATGCGATGGATGGCTGATTCTTGTTCAGAACGCGCAAAATAGATATAACCGACGATAGACGACACACTCGCTACCAGCACGGCAATGCCAAGCACGATCAGCGCGCTGCGAAAGGCAATACTGGTACGGAGACGTTCAATCATTATGAGCAGGATCTATCGGGATGGGTCAAATATCAGTTTGACGCGATTATCCAGTTTTTTTCTGTCGATGTAACCTATTGCACCCGTATTGACACTGACAATTTCCAACACTTCATCCATGCTGGCAGCTTGAATCGGTGGCATGGCCTGTCCGGAAAACATCAGTCTGGCGCGATAAGAGTTGATGTCCTGTAGATCTTTACCTGTAAATAATTTGTAGAATTGCGCTTTTTCCGTGAGCGGATTCAGTAAATCGACCGGGATGGCGGTAATGCCAGACGCTAGTTTTTTATCCCTGCCCATATAAAGATTGGTAACTTCATCCTTGCTTAATTTTTCAACGCCGCATTTTAAATTTGCGATCACGACCAAATCAGCACTGACCACCCCCGGCAGCAGAAGAATCAGGTTGAAAAAAATGAGTAACGCCAGTTTTTTCATCATCGCACCTAAAAGATGAAATTCAGCGCGAGGCTGATCAACGTGGCATTGCCGTTCCAGCCAGGTTGCTGGTTGCGCGTCAGGAAATAACCCCGACTATGTATCCGGTCGATTTGCAGTTTTAAGTTGCTTTTGTCGTTCAGATCATAACGAACGCCGAGCGAAATCGTATGCTGATGATTGAACTGCGTTTGCAGGGCATCTTTGAGACCAATGGCAAGCATATCCACGTCTGATGAAAGACCCACTGGTAAGGTTGGCAAAGGCGCAACATGGTACGGGCTGGCGGCGGAATATGTCGCGTACGGCGTGTAGCGTCCTAAGCGATAACTGCCGGTAAGATAACCCGCCTGATAACTGGGAAAAGCCTGCGATTCTGACGTGATGCGACTCAACATGAGTTGCGCTTGCAGTGGCCCACTCTCATACGCGATACCAGCAGAAATATATTTCACTTTCTTGTTCTTCATCGATAGCGATGTGCCGATGCTGTCAGCCGCAGGCACGACCTGATTCAACTCGGGTGAATGCAAAGCATCCAGTGCAGCAATGAGCGGAGGGAATTCGTTTTTGAGTTTCAGTTCAGAATACCCTAATCGAAATTGCCAGGCCTGTTGTTGCAGGTCGGCGTAGGCGCCATAGAGTGAAGACTGATTAAATGAAAAAAAAGTGTCGCCGGGTCCGGTAAAGGTTTTTTCTCTCGCTACGCCGGTAAATAGTTTGGTGCGTAAAATGCCCATCGCGGTTTTGCGTGAAAGCACCAGATCAGCGCCGTCAAAATAGGAAATGATTAATCCGCCAAAGAAATCGATGGGCGGTCTGACCCATTGATACGAGTAGCCGATATTCCGCGAATCGGCCAGCAGATAAACATCAAATCCCAGCCGCCCAACGCGTAGTTGCGTATCGTCGTCCATAGCGTAGCGCCCGTATGCCCAGGTAATTTCAGGCTGGAAGTCGTTGGCGCTTTTCCGGCTGACCACTTGAATCGCTGCATCCAGCGTATCGCTGATACGGGTGTTGATCTGTACGCCAAGATTGGAATCCATGCCAAAGTCGGTCTGCCGGGTGTAGCCGACACCATCGTTTTGCGATAAATCGCGCACGATATCAACCTGACGGCTGGTGTTGTGTACGACGCCTAGCGTCCCGAAGCCATGAACGGAAAAAGCAGAACCACTGTCCTGCGCTTGCGCTGATATGGCAAGCGTCAGGCAAAGTAGGGCGATCAGACGGCGAAAAATGATGCTTAACATAGGACTGCTTCCCATCGTAAAGCACTTCATTTGGCACAAGGTGATTCAGTTTGTTTGCGTCTGCGTCCGGCATAGCGTTGGACGCAGGGTAAATTTTTAATGTTCAACATCCAGGTAAAAACTGCCGTGATGTAAATTTCGGTCTGACTTGTTCTGTCAATAAAATCAGGTCTCGACGGGTATTGACGGCAGTTTTACGTTTTTTCAGATTATTTCTTTGCAGCAGGTTTTTGCTTGGCGATGACTAAATCTTTAATGCCTTTATAGACGTCTTCCGTCAGAATTTTTCTGGAAAGCAGTTCGTCTTTGCCTTTATACGGGCGTCCCTTAATGATGGCATCGGAGCGGACGTCGCCGATTTTCGGCAGATTGGACAATTCTTTTTTGCTTGCACTGTTCAGATCCAGTAATTCAGCCTTCATCGAGGCAGAAGCCGTCGAAGCACTTTGCGCCGAAACAGCGACTGGTGCCGCAGCCTTTTTCGCGCCATCTTTTGCCAGCGCTGACGCCGGTATCAATACACTGAAGCTGGCTGCAATCAGCAGACCTTGCCATATTTTTTTCATGTTGAGATCCTTGTCTGGGCACTTCAGGATCGCGCGGCCCGTAAAGGCTTTGCCGACCCTGAATTGATCGATGTTATTGAAATAACTGCCGAGGTTTCAGCATAGCATGTTATTGCGTTTGTACCATCGAATTAATGATGACAGGTGTCACCGGAACATCCGTCATGCCGAGTGCTGTGGTGGTTGGTACGGCTTTGATTTTATCCATGACGTCGAGCCCTGAAACAACCTTGCCAAAGACGGCATAACCTGCGTTGCTGCTCGTTGCGTCGAGTGTGGCGCTGTTGTCGACGACATTCAGGAAAAATTGCGAGGTCGCCGAATCACTGACGCTGGTACGCGCCATGGCGATGGTGCCACGAACGTTGCTGAGTCCATTACCGGCTTCCAGTTTGATCGGTGCCAGTGTGGCAGGTTGTTGCAAGTCCGTTGTGAATCCACCGCCCTGAATGACAAAATTGCTGATGACGCGATGGAAAATCTTGTTTACGTAAAAGCCGTTTTCTGTGTATTGCAGGAAATTATCGACGGTAATCGGGGCTTTGGCCGGATCAAGTTCAAGAACGATGGTCCCCATGGAGGTTGACATGGTGACTTGCGGCTGTGCTGCCAGAGGAATGGTCATGGCACTGCTGTACAGAGTGGAACCATCGCCTGCAGTGATGCTGACGTTAAATGTACCGACGGCCACCATTTTGCAGGAAAACACGCGTTGGGTTGCAGTTCCGCCGGGCAGTTCGGTAATTTTCAGGCAGCCGGGGTTGGAGATATTGATGCCTTTCGTCAGGTTGGTACCTGTGATGGTCATATTGGTGACTTTGCGGTACACCATCTGATCGGTACTGACCTTGGTGACGGTCACCGGATCATTTGTGGCAGTGGATCCAGAACCACCTCCACCGCAGCCACTTAATAAAAATGCGGATGCACAGGCACCCAGTAACCATGTTGTTGCTTTCAATCTGCTCTCCAGTAAAGTTTGAAAATCGAGAATTGTACTTTGCTTATGCACGCCGAAAATTCATTGTAAGCACTTGTTACGAAAAAATTCCGACACTTAAATCAGGCCGGAAAACAATAAGACATCAACCAGATCGCCGCGTTCCACTTTGCTTTGGTTATGGTGCAAAACAATCATGCAATTTGCCTCTGACATCGAGCGTAAAATGCCCGATCCCTGTGATCCGGTAACGCTGACTTCCAGGTGGCCATCAGGTGCCGTGCCGAGAATGCCGCGTTGATATTCGGTGCGCCCAGGGCGTTTGCGGATGGCAGATGATGAACGCGCAGGGATGAGTGGTAACGGTGTGACAGTCGCATTCATCATGTGTAACAAGGCGTCGCGCACAAAAAAATAGAAAGTCACCATGACGGCGACCGGATTACCCGGCAGGCCAAACAGATAGGCGCTTTTGCCGCCGGAGTGGATTTTGCCGAACGCCATGGGACGTCCTGGGCGCATGCCGATGGTCCAGAACGCGACATCGCCGAGATCGGCCATCATTTGCTTTGTGTAATCAGCCGCACCGACCGATACGCCGCCGGAAGTGATGACGGCATCGGCATTTTCACAGGCGCTACGAAAGGCGTTTTCTAAGGAGACGGGATCATCTTTGATAACACCCATGTCAATTATGTCGCAACCAAGCCGTGTCAACATGCCGTACAGCGTGTAACGATTGCTGTCGTAAACACAGGCGTCGTCCAGGGTTTCTCCGAGTGATCGCAATTCATCACCTGTGGAAAAGAAGGCGACGCGCAGGCGTCGCTGCACAGGAACCTCGGCGATTCCGAGTGAGGCAATTAATCCGAGGTCAGCAGGGCTGATGATCCTGCCTTTTGCCAGCGCGACTTTGCCGTTGGCGAGATCTTCACCCTGCAAACGCCGGTTGTCGCCTGCGCTCACCTTTCCTGCCGGGACATCCACCGTCGACGCATTTGCGTTGACAGTGAGTTCTTGCGGGATAACGGTGTCGCAGCCTTTGGGCATCACTCCACCAGTCATGATGCGTACGCATTCACCGGAATTGACTTCGCCATCGTAGGCGCGGCCGGCAAAAACGGTGGCAATGATATTGAATGTCCGGCTCTGATCTAACGGTAAATCGTCGGAACGCAAGGCATAGCCATCCATCGCGGAATTGTCGTGCGCAGGCACATTGATGGCGGAGACAATGTCTTGCGCCAGCACCCGCCCCAGCGCCTGTCGCAAGGCGATCTTTTCGACGGCATGAATAGGGGTGACGAATTGCCGGATGATGTCCTGTGCTCTGGCGACGGGCAGGGCATTCGGATCGTAATCGGACAGGCAACTGAGGATGTGGTGCAAACTGTGTTGATTGCTTGGGCTGCTCATATCAGGACTCAAGTTCTTTTAATTCTTGCAGTGTATTGATATTGCGGAACGCCGTCTTGTTTTCGAACAGGACTTCGACCACTTTCAAGTCCGCAAACCAGGCATCGACTTTACGGCCACCTTGCTGCAGAAATTTGGTCAGCTTCGGCAAAAGCGCAACATGCATCAATGCGAAAACCGGATGTGACTGACGTCGTGCTTCGCCATCCTTTCCAGTTTCCATGGTCACGGCAACAGCCAGTTCACTACCAGTTTCAACGAGCGCAGACGACAGTCGCTCGACGAGATTCTCTGGCAATAACGGCGAATCGCATGGGGCGCAGGCCAGATAAGGGGTTGTGCAGTGCTGCATGCCACTGTGCATGCCGGCCAGCGGGCCGGCGTAGCCGTCGATTAAATCCGGCCAGACCGGGACGCCGTAATTCTGGTAGATCGCCAGATTCTGATTCGCGTTGATCATCATGGCACCGGTTTGTGGTGCCAGCCGTGTCAGCACATGGTGCACCATTGCCTTTCCGCGAAATGCCTGCAAGCCTTTATCGACTTGCCCCATGCGGGTGCCGCGTCCGCCGGCCAGGATCAGGCCGGTAATCATTTGTTTATCGATACTGTTCATCTGTCTGAGAATCTTATGGTGGCAGCAAGTCTTTGCACGCAGCATGCAGCCTGGCGCTGGGATTATCCACCAATGTAGGACATTTCAATTTTTTTACTTTTCTGAAGCAAATCGTTGGACAGCGCGCTGCGCAATTCGGAATAACGATCTGTGCGGCCAGTCCAGATCGATGCAATCACGTTGGCGATGGCGAGATCAGAATGCTGATCTGGATGACGCAGCAGTGCGCGCAGATCGTGTCCGTGGCTGGCGAACAGGCACGTGTAGAGCTTGCCTTCGGTCGATAAGCGTGCACGACTGCAATCTTGACAAAACGCTTGTGTGACGCTGGAAATCAAGCCAATTTCACCGCTGCCATCGGCATGTTGCCAGCGTTCTGCTGTTTCCCCGGTGTAGTTGGCGTCCACGTTTCGCAGTGACATGCCAGCGGCCTGCAAACGATGCAAAACGTCCGCCGAGGCAAGCACTTCATCCATTTTCCAGGCATTGGATGCACCAACATCCATGTATTCAATAAAGCGCAGGATATGCGGCGTATTTTTAAAATAACGCGCCATCGGTACGATTTCCTGATCGTTCACGCCGGCTTTGACAACCATATTGACTTTGATCGGCGCCAATCCAGCCGCTGCTGCGGCATCAATGCCTTCCAGGACATCGGACACCGCAAAATCAACGTCGTTCATTCGTCTGAATGTGGTGTCGTCCAACGCATCAAGCGAGACCGTAACACGGCTTAGCCCCGCATCTTTGAGGTCTTTTGCTTTGCGCGCCAGCAAAGAGCCGTTGGTCGTCAAGGTCAGGTCCAGAGGCTTTCCGGACAATGTAGGCAGGCTGGCCAGCATTTCGACCAGTCGTTCTATGTTTTTTCTGAGTAAGGGTTCGCCGCCGGTCAGGCGTATTTTGTTGACCCCATGCGCAATAAAGATTTTTGCTATGCGCGTGATTTCTTCAAAATTCAATAAGGCTGGCTGCGGAAGGAATGAATAATTTTTGTCGAAAATTTCTTTGGGCATGCAATACACGCAGCGGAAATTACAACGATCCGTGACGGAAATTCTCAAGTCATGCAATGGTCTGCCCAGGTCATCTTGTACATATCCGGTAGGCGAACTCAGATGCTCCGGTATGGATAAGGTTGTGGCTGACAGTCGTTGATCTCGTATCGGGATAAATTTTTCCGTCATGGTTTTCTTTGCAGATATGCGCTTAACTTTAAACAATACCACGGCTGTCAAAAGCCGTTGCGGCACCACGCATTTGACGGACTAATAATGGGCATGCGCTAGCCATCCGAGTAGTGCGCAACCTACCAGCAAGGGAATCGTTCCCAACTTGTAGCGTAGCAAAACAACGCTGGCAAACAAGGTGATGCTGATCGCCGTCCAATTCACAGAGCGGGAATTTTCAACAAAGACCTGTCGTGCAAAAAAGAATGCGAGACTGAATATGACGCCGACAACTGCGGCCGATATGGCACGCAAAGGCGCAGCCAGTCGCATGTTGTTGCGTGTCGATTCAACCAGCGGAGCGCCAAGCAGAATGAACAGAAAAGACGGGAGGAAAGTGAAAAAACAAGCGACGCATGTTCCAATCAATGCACTTAACAAAGGATGGTCGATACCGGTAACGGCTTTATTCCAGCCGCCAAGAAAGCCGACAAACGCGACGATCATGATTAGAGGACCAGGTGTCGTTTCTCCCAGCGCCAAACCATCCATCATCTGGCTGGCCGACAGCCAGTGAAAATGTCCGACGGCGGCCTGATAGACGTAAGGCAGAACCGCATAGGCGCCACCAAAGCAGAGCAATGCCGTTTTGGTAAAAAACCACGCCATGTCAATAAACGAATTGTGCCAACCCCAGCGCTGGACGATGATCGCCACGACCAGCCCTATCGCAAGAAGTCCGCCTGCCAAGACCCTGATTGCGCCCCGCCAGCAAAAAATGGCATGTGCGGGCGTGGGAGTATTATCGTCTATCAATGCCGTTTGCTTTATTGCGTACGGCGCATCGGGTTGTGGCGTGTTGCCGCGATTGTTCATGAGCGCTTCGGCACGCGGCTCACAATACCGGCGTCCAAGTATTCCCATGCTTGCAGCGATCAAAATAATGGCGGGAAAGGGGATTTGACATATCGTGATACCGGCCAGCGCAAGGATGGCTATGCCGGCCAGAAAACGTGTTTT
>JAGWUK010000114.1 GCA_028868455.1 Burkholderiales bacterium
AATTATCGCTAATGCAAAAAAAAGACACCCGCAGGTGTCTTTTTAAACAAACCATCAATTTATTCTAATTTCCATTCACTGGCACAGCAATTGCCGACGGGCTGATTGTCGCCTTAGCTTTTTTCTTTAACATTTCCACATACGACAGCGCTTCCTGTTCTGACATGAAATTTGCTATCTGCTGCGCTTCCGTTTTGCGCCGCGCTGGATCTACTTTTCCTGCGGTGACTTTACCAATTCGATAAATTGCATATCCCGATTTATTGAGATTGACACCGACAAAAGCTGGCAACTTCTGGACATTTGCTTTCATGACCTCCAGGAATGCATTACCAGGAATTTCCTGATTTTTTATTCTCGAAACAATTTTTACATCACCAAATCCTGTGACCGAATCTGCTTGCTGCAGCGACGCCAATTTTGCCTTACCTTCCTTCTCAGCCAATGATTCCGCCTCTGATTCAGTAACTTTCGCAACAATGGTCGCTTTCACCTCATCAAACGGACGTTTAAACGCCGCCTTGTATTCAACGACATGACCAGCTATCAGGGTATTTGGCGCTACTTCAATCGCCTCGGTATTGTGCTTTTTCTTTAGCGCCTCATCGGAAAAAATAGCTTTCAAAAATTTAGGGTTATTGGTCGCCGCAGTTGCCGCCAACGCTGCATTACCCAGACGTGTTAATCCATCAACCGTCTCAATTTTCAGCTTAAGCTTGTCTGCAACAGGTTTTAAGCTATCCGCCTGCTCATAAACAGTGTTACTAAAAGTCTCTGCTGCTTCGGAATAGGCTTTACCCGCTTTTTGCTTTTTAATTTCATCAATGATTTGTGATTTAACCTCATCCAAAGGTTTAATGGTCGCTGGTTTAATCCCAGTCAATTGAATGATATGAAATCCGAAATCTGACTGCACGATATCGCTGATTTCATTCTCCTTCAATTTAAAAGCCATATCTTCAAACGGCTTTACCATTGTGCCCTTGCCAAAATAGCCGAGATCACCACCTTGTGCGGCAGAGCCAGAATCTTGCGAGTTTTCTTTGGCCAGTTTTGCGAATGCGGAAGGATTCTTACGCAGCTCCGCCAACAGGGATTCAGCTTTTGCTTTTGCCTTCGCTTTTTCCGCGTCGCTTGCATTCTTGCTAGCATTTATCAAAATGTGGCTTGCTTTACGTTGCTCATCAGTTCCGTAAGACTTCTTATTTTGATCGTAAAAGGATTGGACTTCAGCATCAGAAACGGTAATCTGACCTGCCAGTGCCTCACTGTTCAACACCACATATTCGGCCTTAATTTGCTCAGGCACCTCAAATTGAGCGACATTTTTTTCGTAGTAGGCCTTGAGCATGTCATCCGTTACTTTGACTTGCGAAACATAGTCACTTGGCTTGAACTGCAACATCTGTACTTCGCGCTCCTGCTCATTAATCAAAGCAAGTCGCTCAATAACTGCTTTTGGAACAAACGCCGTATGCTGAACAGCACCAAGCAACTGCTGAAACGCCATATCTTCACGCAATCGCTGCTCATACATAGCTGGCGTCATTCCTTGCGAAGCCAACAAATTTTTATAGCGATCAAGATCAAAGCTACCATCAGGCTTCATCAGTTCTGGTGTCGACATAATATTTTTTTGCAAAGCACTATCCGTGACGACCAAATGGCGATTGGCAATTTCGGCAGCAATCGCTTTGCGAGCGACCAACTCATCAAGTATCTCTTGCCTCGCTTCTGCCGTATTCAACATTTTTGAATCGAACTGCGGGCCATACATTTGCCTGAGTCGCTCCAGCTGATCGCGCATCGCCGCATCAAATTCTTGCTGGCTGATCGGGTGCCCTGCTACTGTTGCTACAGCGCTTTCTGATCCACGCGAACGTGTATAACTTTCAATTCCAAAAAACGCAAATGAAGGAAAAATGATCAGCAATAACAGAAATTGCATTAAACGCTGATGGGTACGAATATATTCAAACATGCTCAACCAATCGTATGACTAAGAATGACAATTACAATTTCACGAATACAAAAAAAGGCGAACTTTCGTTCGCCTTTTCGATTTTTTGGCGGAGCGGACGGGGCTCGAACCCGCGACCCCCGGCGTGACAGGCCGGTATTCTAACCAACTGAACTACCACTCCTTTTTTACTGCATTATGTTTTGTTATCTGGTGGGCGCTGAGAGGCTCGAACTCCCGACCTAAGCCTTGTAAGGGCTCCGCTCTACCAACTGAGCTAAGCGCCCCACTTATATCTCAAAACACCGTAGCGCTAGTCACCGCGCCACGAAAGTCCATTAGTTTACAGCATCTTTCAAAGCTTTGCCAGGTTTAAATTTAGGAACCTTGGCAGATTTGATTTTAATTGCTTCACCGGTACGTGGATTGCGGCCAGTTCTCGCGGCACGCTTGCCTACAGAAAACGTACCAAAACCCACCAAAGTCACTGTTCCATTTTTTTTCAAGGTCGTTTTTACCGCACCGATCACAGCATCCAGGGCGCGCGACGAAGCTGCTTTAGAAATGTCCGCTGTTTTCGCAATATGATCGATCAACTCAGTTTTATTCACTTATAGCCCCCTCACAAAAATTTGAATTTCGCGACGATGTATTCGATTATTTTCTTGGTCGTGCATCTATCACGGCAAGCAGAAAATCTGCATCCGGTATTAGAGCAAGCCGGAAAGCCTTGTGTCAAGCGCTTTACGTGCTTTCCTTGCAAACTCGGTGCAATCTCACTGCAATGGCGGCGTGTTTCAAAAGTATAATTTCATCCATGCCGCATTCAGAGCAAAACTGAAGCCGCCGTCTTTTTCCAACCAAACAAAGTTGCACCCCACTCTTTTGATATCACCCCATGAATAATCATTATCAATTCGGAACGCCTTTAACTCATTCTGCATTTAAGGTCATGTTATTGGGCTCCGGGGAATTAGGGAAAGAGGTCATTATTTCCCTTCAACGCCTGGGCATCGAAGTGATTGCTGTCGATCGCTATGAAAATGCACCCGGTCATCAGGTAGCCCATCGTGCTTATGTCATCGACATGACGGACGGCAGCGCGCTGTCGGACTTGATTAAGAATGAAAAACCAGATCTGGTTGTGCCAGAAATCGAAGCAATTGCTACCGCCACCCTGATGGAATTGGAAAATGCCGGTGTCACCAAGGTCATCCCAACGGCCAGAGCTGCCTGGCTCACCATGAATCGTGAAGGCATACGCCGACTCGCAGCAGAAACACTGGAACTGCCAACGTCGCCATATCGTTTTGCCGACAGCCTCATAGAATTGCAGCAAGCCTGCGCAGAAATCGGTTTTCCTTGCATCGTCAAACCAGTGATGTCTTCGTCAGGCAAAGGGCAATCCAGATTAGAAGGCCCTGCAGATGTAGAAGAAGCCTGGAATTATGCGGCAGCTGGTGGCCGCGTCAATTCAGGGCGCGTCATCGTCGAGAGCTTTATCGATTTTGATTACGAAATCACGCAATTAACTGTGCGGGCACGTAGCGCAAATGGTGAAGTCTCAACCCATTTTTGCGAACCGATAGGCCATGTGCAGGTAAAAGGCGATTATGTCGAATCCTGGCAACCGCAGCCTATGCACCCTGTGGCACTTCAACGTGCGCGCGACATTTCACAAAAAATTACAAGCAATCTCGGTGGCTTAGGACTGTTCGGCGTTGAACTTTTTGTAAAGGGCGACATGGTATGGTTCTCTGAGGTCAGTCCACGCCCGCATGACACAGGTATGGTCACCATGGCGAGCCAGACGCAAAGCGAGTTTGAAATACACGCCAAAGCCATTCTTGGCTTACCGGTCGATACAACACTCAAAACAGCAGCAGCTTCGGCCGTTATTTACGGTCAACTGGACGCCCGGGCCATTGCCTTCGAAGGCGTAGCTGAAGCCTTGCAAATTCCCGGCACAGATATACGCCTGTTTGGCAAACCGGAATCGTTTGAGCGTCGTCGCATGGGTGTGGCACTTGCCACTGCCGCCGATGTCGATACAGCGCGTCAGCATGCCAAAGCGGCTGCGGCAAAAATCAAGCCTGTGAATGGACTGCGTTAAATCACTCGCAGTTTTTTCGGGCTGAAACATATGCGGGTATAGTTAAGAATTGTCTTTCCCTTTTCCATTAAGATTGCTGCACCACTTCAGCAATCTCTGCAAGCTGCGACAACGCAACAGGTACGGCAACACGACAGCTTACAGCTCAGTAAATTCAAAAAAATGATGAAATTTGACGTAGCAATTGTAGGTAGCGGACTGGCAGGCCTGTCAGTCGCACTGCATCTTGCAAAAACACGTAAGGTCGCTATTATTTCCAAACGTGAATTATTGGACGGTGCCAGCAATTGGGCGCAGGGCGGCATTGCTGCAGTTCTGGATTCCAACGACAGTCACGACCAGCATATTTCCGACACATTGATCGCCGGTGGCGGATTGTGCGATGAAGGCGCTACGCGCTACATCGTCGAACATGGTCGTGAAGCCATCGACTGGCTGATTGAACAAGGCGTGCCTTTTACACGCGACAGCGAGGCCGAACTGGGCTTTCATCTGACGCGGGAAGGAGGACACAGTCAAAGGCGCATCATTCATGCTGCCGATGCCACGGGCAATGCCGTTCAGGTTACGCTGGAGCAAAAGGTGCGCGCGCATCCGAATATCAGCCTGTTCGAGCATCACTATGCGATTGACGTGATTACTTCAGCTAAATTGGGCGATGATTCACCGACACCGCGTTGCCTCGGCCTGTACGTGCAAGACGTCAAGACTGGGCAGGTATTAACATTCTCCGCACAACAAACCGTCATGGCAACTGGCGGAGCCGGCAAAGTGTATCTGTACACGACCAATCCGGATACGGCAACGGGCGATGGCATTGCGATGGCCTGGCGAGCCGGCTGCCGGATCGGCAATATGGAATTTATACAATTTCATCCAACCTGCCTGTATCACCCATTCGCCAAATCCTTCCTGATCACGGAAGCAGTACGGGGCGAAGGCGGCATCCTGAAATTGCCTTCAGAAGCAGGCGCAGCAAGCGGCAGCCGCTTCATGCCTGCTCATGACGAGCGGGCCGAACTGGCACCGCGTGATGTCGTGGCAAGAGCGATCGACTTTGAAATGAAAAAACGCGGCCTGGACTATGTTGAACTGGACATCAGCCATCAGCCACCGGAATTCCTGAAAGAACATTTCCCAACCATTTATGCGCGCTGCCTGGAGCTTGGCATCGACATCACCAAAGAACCGATTCCGGTTGTTCCAGCCGTGCATTTCACATGCGGCGGCATAGTCACTGACACCTGCGGCAGAACCGATTTGCCGGGTCTGTATGCTGTTGGCGAAACCGCTTATACCGGATTGCATGGCGCCAACCGACTTGCCAGCAACTCACTGCTGGAATGCCTGGTGATCGGCAAGGCTGCTGCCACACATATTGAACAGCAAGCGCCTGTTGCCATTGAAAAGCTACCGGAATGGGACGAAAGCCGGGTTTCTGATGCAGACGAGGAAGTCGTCATTGCCCACAACTGGGACGAATTACGCCGCTTTATGTGGAACTATGTCGGCATCGTCCGTACCACCAAACGTCTGGAGCGCGCGAAGCACCGGATCCGTTTATTGAAAGAAGAAATCGACGAGTATTATGCTAATTTCCGCATTTCCAATCATTTGCTGGAATTGCGCAATCTGGTCGAGGTAGCGTCTCTGATCGTCAACAGTGCCTTATCCCGACGCGAAAGCCGTGGTCTGCACTTCAGTCGCGATTATCCCGATACACTGCCAAAAGCCTTACCTACCGTATTGACACCTAAACGCAAACGCTCGTCCTGAGCTTCATTGTTTTGCATCAATCAGGCTTGCCGGTCAATCTGGCGAGCCTGATTGCCGCCGCAAAGCGAATTACCGTCAGCAATCTCACATTTGCTGGAATAAATGCGTATGGTTGCGACTGACTTCCAGCTTATGGGGATGCCCTTTCAGCGCCAGCAATTGACGTCCGCGAAAATCGCGCGTGATTTCTGAAATCGCCGATGCACGCACCAACGTCGAACGATGTATGCGCCAGAATTCGTTCGGGTCCAATTCGTCTTCGAGCTCTTTTAGCGATTTACGAATCAGGAATTCCGCCTGTTCGGTTTGTACCAGCGTATATTTTTCGTCGGACTTGAAAAACAGGATTTCCTTGGTGCTGATCATGCGCAGTGCATTGCCAACACTCGCCTGTATCCAGCGCAGGTATTCGCGTGACTGAGCTTGTTGCTGCATTAATTGGCGCAACAATTGTTCGACATCGCCGGTGGTCGGCGCCTTGGCAGCAATCGAAGCCGATGGCACGGAAGGCAAAGCATGTGCAGACGCGACCTGGCGCTTTTCTTCGATGCGCTGCTTCAAACGTGCGCAGGTTTGCTGCAAACGCTCCGGTTCAACCGGCTTTAATAAGTAATCCAATGCGCCGCGTTCAAACGCCTCGATAGCGTATTCATTGTAGGCAGTGACAAAGACCAGTTGCGATATTTGCGCAAGCTGTCCGGCAGCTTCGATACCGTTTTTTCCAGGCATACGGATATCCAAAAAAACGATATCCGGACGTAACTGCTCAGCCTGCTCGATCGCCACAATGCCATTTGCGGCTTCGCAAATAATCTGCAACTCCGGCCAGACCTGCGTAAGACGCAGACGCAAATGATCGCGCATCGGCGCTTCATCATCCACCAGTATGGCAGTCACGACTTGTTTGTTTTCCGATTTCATATCTCCGCTCTACTTATTCATACACTTTTCGTCAATCTGTCATTCCTGCATGCAGACGACAGTTCAGGATTATTCCGGGATGAGCAAGGTCAGTCGCGCACCACCGGTTTCTGGCACTTCAATTTGCAAACTGGCTTTACCGCCGTACAGCACTTTCAAACGTTCTCGTATGTTAGTCAAGCCTACGCCGTCGTCCGCATGCAAATTAAAACCCATGCCGTTATCGCTGACTTCGACTTCGACAAAGCCCCCTGCTCTGCGCGCGATGATGTCGATGTTGCCGCCGCTGGTTTTGGGCTCCAACCCATGCTTGATCGCATTTTCCACCAGAGTTTGTATCATCATGGATGGAAATGCAGCATGCACCAGCTCCGCTGGCAAACTGATGCGGTAAGTCAGACGATCTTGCATGCGTGCCTGCATAATATTCAGATAGGCGCGCGACAATTCCATTTGTTGACCGAGATTCCCCATCCCTTGCTGGCGAATTTGTGGCATGGCAGCACGCAAATACCGGATCAAGTCAGCGTGCACCAGTGCAGCTCTTGCCGAATCGGTTTCGATCAACTGCCCAATCAAGGTTAGCGTATTAAACAGAAAATGCGGTTCTATCTGCGCCTGCAAGGCTGCCATTTCCGCTTCCAGCAATCGTCTTTGCAGGGACTCGACATCCGCCCGCGTTGCGGCCGCATTGGCAGCCAGCTCGGCCCTGCGTTTGCCACCTGCCAGGCTTTTTATCAGAACTGAGGCAAACACCATGAACGGTGTTAATGGTCCAAGCCCCAGAATCCCGCCTGCAATCAGAACCAGCAAAGAAATCACGCCGAGTGAAATCCAGGAAACGACGGCCAACCAATCGACAAATTTCCACCACAATACCTTGATCGTCTGCGCTAAATCCAGCACGAACGACAGTACCTGATTATCTTCATTATTTTTCATGTTTGTTCATCCTCTTTGACCGATCCTGCATTCATTTCCACAAAATCACTCTGCTTGTTCTCCCGAGAAAAGCATTTGACCAACAATGAAATCAGCACCAGCCAAACCACCAATCCGGCAAACTGCAACATAGCACCGCCAATCATGCACACCAGACTGCCGATAAAGAAAGTGCCCCAGTTCAAAGCCACGATCGCCTGTGTATAGCGCATCCACAGATAGGCCAGCGTGTCGATCACGTCGTCAACAACATGGCGTATAGCATTGGATTTTCTTGTTTTCATCATTTTTCCCCTATTGAATTCATCCCGATA
>JAGWUK010000872.1 GCA_028868455.1 Burkholderiales bacterium
ATCGACATATGTTGGTGTCGGCTACCCGGACAAATGGCGCGATTATTCGGGATTAATGGTTGATGCTAACGATGCTTTCGGAAACAATGAAAGAGCACAAGAATTTGAATATCAACGCGCCTTGGCGAAATTTGGTAAAGCGGTTGACGAGACAGAATGGTGCATGAATCCGCAACTGGTGAACGCAGTGAATATGCCTTTGCAAAATGCGATTAATTTTCCCGCAGCGTATTTGCAGGCGCCGAATTTTTCTTTGACGGCGAGCCTGGCGACGAACTACGGTGCTCTGGGCGCTACAATTGGACACGAAATCAGCCATAGTTTTGATAATTCCGGCGCCATGTTCGATGCCAAAGGTGAGTTGCGCAATTGGTGGACTAAGGCAGATTTTGAACATTTCGAGCGTTCATCAAAAGCACTGATAGAGCAGTTCAATGCTTATAAACCTTTCCCCGATCTGGCAGTGAACGGCGCCCAGACTCTGGGAGAGAATATCGCGGATCTTGCCGGTTTAATGGCTGCGTACGATGCGTACCACAATGCGATGCAGCACAAGGGATTGCCGGTCACGAAGAAAGACGATCAGGAATTTTTTCTTGCTTATGCGCAGAGCTGGCGTGGAAAAATGCGCGACGAATACCTGCGCACGATCGTTGTGACCAATGAGCATGCGCCAGGAAAATACCGTGTGTTAACCGTGCGAAATCTGGATGCCTGGTACGACGCGTTTGATGTCAAAGCCGATCAAAAACAATACCTTGCACCGACATCCCGTGTAAAAATCTGGTAAGTATTTTTAGCCTATCCCCGTGACGAATGCGTTTTTCGTTGCGGGGAAGCGATGACTTTGCAATATTGAGGAAAGTATTTATTAGGAAAATGCCGCTGAATACGCAAGGAATGAGCGATCTAAGTGGATGCGGCTTTTTCAGTTCTGCGCAAGTATTCTGGAGAGACTTTCTGGCAAGAGTCGCAAAAACAAAAAAACCTCTTGAGTGATCAAGAGGTTGTATTCTGTTGGTGCCGAGAGCCGGAATCGAACCGGCACGCCTTGCGGCGCGGGATTTTGAGTCCCGTGCGTCTACCTATTCCGCCATCTCGGCAACGCATCAAGAGATTATGACAGGAGACGGCGAAGAATGCAATATCCGCCGGTTGTCAGGTCGTGCTGGATTGCTTGTTGTCAGATGATTTTTTTTGCAGGAAGGCCAGATACAGCCAGAGTGTGACTGCAGCCAAGGCGATGCTGATGGTATTTGCGAACCAGAATCCGGTTGCGCCATGCAGTTCTGTCGGGATGATCTGAGGAGGGTTGAGTCCGATCAGGTATCCTCCGCCAAGTCCGCAGCCCCACAGCGAGAAAGCATATAGCAGGGTTGGGATGACCGTAATTTTATAGGCCCTCAGAATGAACGCGACGACCACCTGAATCGCATCAAAAATCTGATAGAAGGCAATAAATCCAAATAGCGGAATTGCTGCTGCAATGATCGTTTCATCGGGGGTATAAGCATGCAGTATGTCGGTTTTTT
>JAGWUK010000873.1 GCA_028868455.1 Burkholderiales bacterium
CGGCTTGTCCACGCAATTTTATGGTGGAGCCTTTAGGCAATTCGCTTTCCGTCTCTTTTAATATCTTTTCAATGTCGCCCGCGACGCTACCAAGATCCCTCGACTGGACGGAACCAAAAATATCTATGGCTGGTTGAACATCATAGTGCGAAATAACCGCATCACCTTTTCCTCGGGAAATATTGGCAAACCCACCCAGAATTTGGTGCTTTCCAGTGCTTGAGCTAACCAAAATATTTTGTAGGTCATTTTGTGACTCTGAACGATACTGCGGCACTTGTACTACCAAAGGATAAGAGACGTGGTTCTTCGGATTTACCCAGAAGTTAGGTGCGGTTTGAAAGCTGCCTGACAAAGTCACTAATAGGCTGCTGGCAATATCCCTAGGGGTAAAGCCCATTTCCTGCGCCAGAGATCGGTCAACATTTACCCGTAATTCAGGTTGGTCAAATGCTTGCTGGATACGGATATCAGTCAAGCCTGGGATATGCTTCAGCTTTTTCAAAATTTTTGCGGCATAGACTTTATTGTCGTCGCGATTAAATCCAACGATTTGTACATCAATCGGCGCAGGCAAACCAAAGTTCAGGATTTGACTAATAATGTCAGCCGGTAGAAATGCAAAGGATACTGACGGAAAATCATCTTTCAGTGTGTCTCTTAACATCGCAATGTAAGAATCCGTTGGTTTATGGCCTTCATTTAGCGTAATTAAAATATCAGCATCGGCAGGGCCAATAGGTGATGAGTTGCTATAGCTCAGGTTAATGCCGCTCACCGGAAGACCTATGTTGTCCACGACACTTTTGACTTCTTCTTGCGGTATCAGTCCGCGAATCTTTCTCTCAATCTGATCGCAAATCCTGGCTGTTTCTTCCAGGCGAGTACCAGTTTTGGCGCGAATATGTAATTTGATTTGACCTGCATCAACGGTGGGGAAAAAGTTGGTGCCCAACCAAGGAATCAAAAAGAAAGAAGAGAATGTGAACATGACAAAGGTGCCAATAAACTTCTTTTTGTGGCTTAGTGCAATCAGTAATAGCACTCGATAGTTTTCACGAATTGTTTCAAATCCGCGTTCAAATCCACGTTGAAATCGCACAAAAATATTTGAGGATGGTGCGGCATTTCCATGCCCATGCCCATGTCCTTGTCCTTGCCCGTGCTCTTGTGATTTGAGCAAATAATTAGCCATTGTCGGAACGAGTGTTCTCGATAAAATAAATGATGCGATCATCGAGAAAATAACCGCTTCTGCCAGGGGTACAAACAAATATTTGGAAACACCCTGTAAAAAGAACATAGGTACAAACACAATGCAGATACACAATAGCGATACAAATGCGGGCGTGACAATTTGCTGCGCCCCCTCCAGGATGGATTTTTGGATGTGTTTGCCTTGCTCCAGGTGCCAGTTAATATTTTCAATGGTGACCGTGGCGTCGTCCACCAAAATACCTACCGCTAGAGCCAGGCCTCCCAGGGTCATGATATTAATGGTCTGTCCGAGGGCAGATAATGCAATGATTGA
>JAGWUK010000115.1 GCA_028868455.1 Burkholderiales bacterium
GCGCGATAGCATTGCTGTCTTTGTCGAGTCCGGCCTGTATCAGTTCGGCAGTGCGTGCTGCCATGCTTTCTGATGCGGGTTTTTTGCGGCAATCGGCGATATCGCCAGCGGCATAAACGACGAAATTTTTTGTTTCCAGACGGGACTTTTTTACGGTGTTATTGCGGTGTTGCTTGGATGTACTGCTGTTTGCCATGCCGCTTGTGGCCAGCAGGGCTGAACAGAGGAATAAAATCGTTGGAAGACGCATTGAGAATGTGATCGAAGTGGGTTACGCCAGAGTCCGGCGTGAGAAGCGGCGTATTTTACTCCGTCCGGGCAACAAACACAGGCACAAATGCATCGTTGCGTGCCTGCTTGTGCGTGTGTATGTCTGCGTGTGGCGTTGGGTTTGTATTGATGCATTGCTGCACAGCACTAACGCTGCGCAGCAATCGCTCCGTGCCAGATTACAGCTGCGAATGACGCAGGCGCAAGGCATTGCTGATCACCGATACCGAGCTCAGGCTCATCGCTGCGCTGGCAATCATGGGACTCAACAAAATGCCGAACCAGGGATACAAGACGCCTGCCGCAATCGGCACGCCGACAAAATTGTAGGCAAATGCGAAGAACAGGTTTTGCCGGATATTTTTCATCGTGCGCTGACTCAGCGTGCGTGCTTTCAGGATGCCACGCAAATCGCCTTTGACCAGCACCACATGGGCGCTATGCATGGCGACATCGGTGCCGGTTCCCATAGCGATACCGACATCGGCCTGTGCCAAAGCCGGTGCATCATTGATACCGTCGCCAGCCATGGCAACCACGCGCCCCTGTTTTTGCAAATCCTGAATAAAACGGTATTTGTCGGCTGGCAGCACATCGGCGTGGACTTCGTCCAGACCCAGTTGCGCAGCTACGGCTTTGGCCGTCGTGGCGTTATCGCCGGTCAGTACGATCACGCGCAGACCTTGCTGCTGCAAGTCCTTAATGGCTTGCTGGCTGCTGGCTTTAATGCTGTCGGCAACGCTGAGTAGCGCCGCGATCCTGCCGCCGACTGCCAGCGCCATGACCGTGTGTCCCAGTTCTTGCAGCGCGGTTGCCTGTTGCGAAAGTGCCTGATCTTCGGTAACACCGCTTTCTTTGATCCATGACAGATTGCCGAGCAGAACAGTCTGGCCAGAAAGTTGTGCACTGACGCCTTTCCCCGTGACGGAAGTAAAGTCGCTGATCGCCGCAGTCTGCGCTTTTTTCGCTTCTGCGTAGCTGACAATCGCGTGCGCAACCGGATGTTCGCTGCGGCTTTCGAGTGCGAGGGCGATACCCAGCAAGGTTGTTTCGGATTCGTCATTCAGGACGATGAAATTTTGCAGCGAAGGTTTGCCTTCTGTCAGTGTGCCGGTTTTATCGATGACCAGCGTATCAATTTTTTCCATGCGTTCCAGCGCCTCTGCATCTTTGATCAGCACGCCTTCGGTGGCGCCGCGACCGATGCCGACGGTCACTGAAATCGGCGTTGCCAGTCCCAGAGCGCAAGGGCAGGCGATGATGAGTACCGAAACCGCTGCCATTAAGGCGTTGGCCAGCGTCGGTGTCGGCCCGATCAATGCCCAGGCGATGAAGGCCAGCACGGCGACGCCGATCACACCGGGGACAAACCAACCCGATACCTTGTCTGCCAGTTTCTGTATCGGCGCACGTGAGCGGCCAGCCTGATTGACCAGATCAATGATCTTGGCCAGCAAGGTGTCGCGACCAATGCGCTCTGCCCGCAGGCTGAAACTGCCTTGTTGATTGATGGTGCCGGCGCTGAGTTTGTCGCCGCTTTGTTTGGCGACCGGAATCGGCTCGCCGGTGATCATGGATTCATCGACATTGGAATGGCCGTCGACGAGCACGCCATCGACAGGAATATGGCCACCGGGCTTGACGCGCAACATATCGCCAATCTGCACCTGATCCAGTGGCACTTCAGTTTCACTGCCGTCGCTGGCAATGCGGATCGCGGTATCTGGCGTCAGTGCCAGCAAGGATTTGATCGCGGTATTGGTTTGCGAGCGGGCGCGCAGTTCCAGCACCTGTCCCAGCAGTACCAGAGTAATGATCACTGCAGCCGCCTCAAAATACAAAGGCGCCATGCCGCCCATTTTGAATGCCTGTGGCAGGATATCCGGCATCAGCAAGGCCACCAGGCTAAATAAAAATGCCGCACCCGTGCCGACACCGATCAGGCTGAACATATTCAGATGACCGGTTTTGAACGACGCCACTGCGCGCTCAAAAAACGGTTTGCCCGCCCACAGCACCACCGGTGCTGCCAGCACGAATTGCAGCCAGTTGAACAACGTCATGCCAAATAAATTGTGCAAAGAAACACCGGGTAACATATCGCCCATCGTCATCAGCAGCAAAGGCAGACTCAGTACCAGACTGAATTTAAAACGACGCGTCATATCGTCGAGCTCGCTGGTATCTTCTTCTGCGCTGGCTTCCTTGGGTTCCAGCGCCATGCCGCATAGCGGGCAAGTGCCGGGGCCGACTTGCTCCACTTCGGGATGCATGGGGCAAGTAAAGATCGCATCCTTGGCGACCGGTTTGGGGGCAGGGCGCTTGGCCGGATCAATCCAGCTATCCGGATCTTTGCGAAATTTTTCCAGGCAACTGGCTGCGCAAAAATAGTAAGTGGTGCCAGCATGTTCCATATGATGCGGGCTGTTTTCGTCCACGCTCATGCCACACACCGGGTCTTTTAACCCGCTCGCATCCATCGCAGCAGGTTGCGCATGATCGTGACTGCCGCCACAGCAACTGCTACTGGCAGCAGCGGGCTTGCGTCTGGAAACTTCGCGGATTTGGGGGGCGGCTGCCGTTGCCTCAGCAACTGGTGCTGCCGGTGTGGCGCTGCTGGCAGGCATGCTGCCTACACTGAGCGTGCGTTTGGCTTTGACGTAGTTTTCCGGCGCGGCGTTAAATTTGCTCACGCAAGACTGGCTGCAGAAGTAATAGGCGACACCCTGAAAGCGCGCCATTTTCTCCGTGTTTTTTGCGACCTGCATGCCGCAGACCGGGTCCGTGTATTTTTTTTCGGCTACCGGATCGGCGTTCGCCGGTGCGGGGTCTGCCGCGGCATGTGAATGTGCGCAACAAGCCCCCGCAGTTTTTGCGGATGCTCCAGAATCCTCTGCGACGGATGGTGATGGGGTGTCGGATGGTTTCATCGTTCTTTCTCCAGTATGAATGCTAGTATCATAGACTCTGTACCCAAGAACGGAGTCAAGGACTTTATGCAAATTTCTGACACAGATCAACATTGTCCGGAGGCAAGTTCAGGCAACGCCCCGACCAGCAAAGAACTGACTATAGGACAACTGGCGCGTGCCGCCGGCGTTGGCGTCGAGACGATACGCTATTACCAGCGCCGACAATTGTTGCCAGTGCCGACCGTGGCTGCCGGTTTTCGCACCTACCCTGCGCGTCTGGTTGAACGCATTCATTTCATCAAGCGGGCGCAGGAACTCGGCTTTACGCTGGACGAAATTGCTAACTTACTGTTGCTGGAAGACAGTAACGACCATGCGGCCATACGCGATGTTGCCGGCGAACGCTTACAGCAAGTGCGGGCAAAGCTCAGTGATTTGCACAAGATGGAAAACATGCTGTCACAGCTCATACACGAATGTGAGTCAACATCCGACCATGCCCGGTGCCCGATTATTCAGGCACTGGCCGACCAGCATTGACATACCTGGTCCGGCGGTCACGTTCGCGGACAGTGTCCGGACAAGATTTTTTATTTTTCTAGAAAATTATTCAATCAATTCAATGACTTATAGAATTGATTGAATTGGCACGCTTCGTGCTGAATTGGCACTATTCATAAAAGGATCGTGCCATGAAACCATTCTTTATTTTTCCCTCATTGAGACGCTGCCGTGCCTGGCTGAACAGCCTGGCAACGGTCACGCTGGGTGTGCTGGCGATTTTGCTGATGAGCCTGATTTTGTTGGGTGGCAATACATCGGTCAGTGTTCACCACTTATTCGTTTCGCATTCTGGCGCTTATTCCAGCGAAATTCAGGACTGGGATGCATTTTGCGAACACTGCGAATTGTCTGTCAGTCTGGGGCGCGATACCTTCGAGCTCAAAGCTCAATTCGATTTGCATGGTTATTTCCGCCTGTATTACTACCGTTCCGGAAGCTGGTCGCTGCCGGTCCCGGAAGGACGCGCGCTGTCCGCGTTCATTTGGGCGGACAGTGCCGGACACTCGCGGACACTCGCGGACGCAAGCGAACACCATGCAGCGGACGTGATATTCAATTAAATCAAAGACTTATGCTTTGGCACGCATCGTGCTAAAAAACCATCAACTTTTTATTTTCTATTCATTATGATCCGTGATACTTCAGCACAAGACAGCGTTCTCTCCGATCAGCCAGTCTGGCGTAAAAAGAAATGGTATGCAGCAGCCGGACTGTTCGCGCTGTTTGTTGCCGGCGGCATGGCGACGTTTTCTTCCTGGAGCAAGACTTCGCAATCAGTCAATATGTCGCGCCTCGGTATTGCCGAAGTTGGGCGCGGCACGCTGGTGCGCGATGCCTCGGTCAATGGACGCATGGTGGCTGCGAACAGTCCCACCTTGTATGCAACAGCGGGTGGCACCGTCACGCTGAAAGTCAATGCCGGCGACAAGGTCAAAAAAGGGGAGATCGTTGCCGAAGTCGATTCACCCGATTTAAGCAATGAACTGAAGCGCGAGCAAGCCAGCTACGAACAACTCGAGGCCGAAGTCGCACGCCAGAGAATTCTGGCACGCAAACAAAAATTATTGGCGCGTCGTGATGCGGATCAGGCGGAGATTGATCGCGTTTCTGCTTTGCGCGCCTATCAGCGCATAGAACATGCGGGTGTCGTCGGCGTGGTGCAAAAAAATGAATTCCTGCGCGTGCAGGATGCCTTGAAGTCGGCCGAAATCCGTGCCCGCCATGCAGAAATGGCCAGTGGTCTGGAAAACGAAGACGTCGATCTGGCCTTGAAGACCAAGCTGAGTCAATTGCAACAACAGCGCCTGATACGTGAAAACGTCCAGCGTCGCGTTGACGACCTGAAGCTGCGCGCGCCGGTGGATGGTGTGGTCGGTACCTTGTCGGTGGCGAATCGCAGCGTGGTGGTGGCAAATTCTCCTTTGATGACCTTGGTCGACTTGTCGCAACTGGAAGTCGAGCTTGAAATTCCTGAAACCTATGTCACCGATCTTGGCCTCGGCATGCATGTGGAGTTGCTCATCAATGGCGCCAAGGCCATGGGCGTATTGACGGCGATGTCGCCAGAGGTCGTTAAAAACCAGGTCCTGGCCAGAGCGCGTTTCAGCGGTGAAGCACCGGCCGGTCTGCGCCAGAATCAGCGTGTGTCGGCACGATTGCTGATCGAAGAAAAACCGAATGTCCTGATGGTAGCGCGCGGACCGTTTGTCGAAAAAGAAGGTGGTCGTTTCGCCTATCTGCTCGAAGGCAATACGGCGCGGCGCGTGCCTATCCGTATCGGCGCCACCAGCGTGACATCGGTCGAGATACTGGAAGGCTTAAAAGCCGGTGACAAGATCATCGTCTCAGGAACCGATGCCTTTGAGAGCGCAGCCAGCATTGCCATTAATAACTGAATGAAACGGGAAGGCCTTACGCAAATTCGCTCCGGCAGCGTGATCGCACCACGTCGCGGAATTTGTACGAAGTCGACAAACTTCGCCGCCCAGCCGGATGCTTTGTGCGTCAGTCCTGGCGTCGTAAAACCAGCGTTGTACCAGATTGTTCCATCCTTACAAACAAGAAAGGAATTTCCATGTTACGCATGAGTCAGCTCAGCAAAGTGTATCGCACCCATATGATAGAAACCCATGCCTTGCGAGGGTTTGAAATCCATGTCCGTGAGGGCGAGTTTGTGACTGTGACTGGCCCATCCGGTTCCGGCAAAACCACGTTTCTGAATATTGCCGGATTGCTGGAAGAATTTACCAGTGGTGAATACCTGCTCGACGGCACCAGCGTCAAAGGTCTGGACGACAATGCCCGCTCGCGTCTGCGCAATGAAAAGCTGGGTTTCATTTTTCAGGGCTTCAATCTGATTCCTGATCTGAACCTGTTTGATAACGTCGATGTGCCTTTGCGCTATCGCGGCTACGGTGCTGCCGAGCGCAAAGTGCGCATAGAAGAAGCGCTGACGCAAGTTGGTCTGGCATCGCGCATGAAACATTTTCCTGCCGAATTGTCTGGCGGGCAGCAGCAAAGGGTGGCGATTGCCAGAGCGCTGGCAGGCAAGCCGCGCCTGTTGCTGGCCGATGAACCGACCGGAAATCTGGATACGCACATGGCGCGCAGCGTGATGGAATTGCTCGAAGAGATCAATGCCAACGGCACCACGATACTGATGGTGACACATGATCCTGAGCTGGCAGTCAGAGCACAGCGCAATGTGCACATCATCGACGGACAGGTGTCTGATCTGGTACGTAAAACACCTTCGCTGGTGGTGGCCAACAGCGAAGAATATGCCAGCGTGGTCGAATAAGGAGCCGCTTATGTTGCGTTACTATTTTTTTCTCGGCATCCGCAGCCTGCGACGCAATCCGGCGTTGACGGCGCTGATTGTGCTGACGCTGGCAATCGGTGTGGCAGCCAGCGTCTCGACGCTGACCATTCTGCATATCATGTCGGGCGATCCGATTCCGCAAAAAAGCGATCGCCTGATAGCACCGATACTCGACAATGGACCGCTGGAGGGATACACCCCCGGGGCAAAACCTTTTGATCACCAGATGAGCTATCAGGATGTGCAAAATTTATTGGCCAGCAAACAAGGTATGCGGCGTGCGGGCTTATATCGCGTCAATGGCGTCATCGAGCCGCCGCGCAAGGATATCGGTGTAATTGAAGTTACTGGTCTCGCGACCAATAAAGATTTTTTTGAGATGCTGGAAATTCCCATGCTGTACGGCCAGCCATGGCGTGACGAGGACGAAAAAGCCAGTGCCGATCTGATTGTGCTGAGCCGGAAAACCTCGGAAAAAATCTTCGGCACCGCGAATCCGGTTGGGCAACATATCCGCATGTTCAACAGTGATTTCAAAGTATCGGGTGTCTTCGATACCTGGGCACCGCGTCCGAAATTTTATTCTTACAACGGACGTTCTGAGGCATTTACTTCCGAAGAAGAATTCATTATTCCGCTGAGTTCTGCGATTCGCCACGAATTGCCGCACGAGGGCAATATGAGTTGCCACAGTTCGCGCGATGCTGGCTGGCAGGGCATATTGAAGTCCGAATGTACCTGGCTGCATTTCTGGTTTGAACTGAAATCGGCGGGCGATCGCCCGGCGCTGCAAAACTATATCGACAACTACGTCGCCGATCAGCACAAGCTCGGTCGCTATCAGAGACAGGCGCCGAATCATCTGTACAACGTACGTGAATGGTTGGTGGAAATGAAAGTGATCGGCGACGACAGTAAATTGTCCGCCTGGCTGGCGTTTGGTTTTCTGTTGTTGTGCATGGTGAATACGATCGGCCTGTTGCTGGCGAAATTTTCGGTGCGTGCATCGGAGGTCGGCGTGCGCCGGGCTCTGGGTGCATCCCGTGCAGAAATTTTCCTGCAGTTTCTGATCGAAACTGCGGTCGTCGGTCTGGCCGGTGCCGTGGTCGGAATTGTGCTGGCATTTGGCGCGCTGGCCTTGATTGCCCTGCAGTCCAAACATCTGGCGGCAGTCGCGCATATGGACTGGACCATGCTCGGTGTCACGTTGCTGTTATCTGTCAGCGCTGCGGTGCTGGCTGGCCTGTTGCCGACCTGGCGCGCTTGTCAGGTGACGCCTGCGATTCAACTTAAATCTCAGTGAGGACCTATGCGTATCCAATTTGAAATCCATCCGATTATTTCGGCCATGCTGCGCAACAAGACCGGCCCTTTGCTGGTCGCGATCCAGATCGCGCTGAGTCTGGCGATCCTGGTCAATGCGATTTATATCGTGCAATTGCGTCTG
>JAGWUK010000116.1 GCA_028868455.1 Burkholderiales bacterium
AAGGTACGTCCAGAGCCCATTCACTAGACAGCACAGCCTCCAGCGCCGGAATGTCCCATTGCTCTTCGACCGACTCAGCTGGCACATATGTGCGAACCACGTCCTGGAACATGCCATGACGCAGAGACGCGATCAGATCCGACATATCATGCGCTTCCAGCAACTCGTTACGTTGCTGGTAAATCACTTTGCGCTGATCATTGGCGACGTCATCATATTCCAGCAATTGCTTACGAATATCGAAATTGCGCGCTTCGACTTTACGTTGTGCCGATTCAATCGAGCGTGACACGATGCCTGCTTCGATCGGTTCGCCTTCCGGCATTTTCAGTCTGTCCATGATCGCGCGCACGCGGTCACCAGCGAAAATGCGCAGTAACTGATCATCCAGCGACAGATAAAAACGGGAAGAACCCGGATCACCCTGACGACCAGAACGACCACGCAACTGATTGTCGACGCGGCGTGATTCATGCCGCTCGGTACCGATGATATGCAAACCGCCAGCATTGACCACATGCTCGTTCAGCGATTTCCATTCGTCGCGCAATTGTTGCGACTGCGCCTGTTTATCGGCATCCGTCAAATCGGCATTGGCTTCGATCAGTTGCACCTGTTTGGCGACATTGCCACCCAACACGATATCTGTACCGCGCCCCGCCATATTGGTTGCGATCGTAATGGCTTTCGGACGTCCGGCCTGCGCGATGATTTCTGCTTCGCGCGCATGCTGTTTGGCGTTCAGCACATTGTGCGGCAACTTGGCTTTCTCCAAAATGCCGGACAATAATTCAGAATTTTCAATCGACGTCGTACCTACCAGTACCGGCTGGCCGCGCTCGTAGCAATCCTGAATATCCTTGAGCATGGCGCCGTATTTTTCTTCGGCGGTTTTGTAAACCTGATCCTGGCGATCTTTACGCTGCGATGGACGGTTTGGCGGAATGACCACGGTTTCCAGGTTATAAATTTCCTGGAATTCATAGGCTTCGGTATCGGCCGTACCGGTCATGCCGGACAACTTGGCATACATGCGGAAGTAATTCTGGAACGTAATCGATGCCAGCGTCTGGTTTTCGTTCTGAATACGCACGCCTTCTTTTGCCTCGACAGCCTGATGCAAGCCATCGGACCAGCGACGCCCGGTCATCATGCGACCGGTAAATTCGTCGACGATGACGATTTCATCATTCAGCACAACATAATGCTGATCTTTGAAATACAAGGCATGGGCGCGCAAGGCTGCATACAGGTGATGGATCAGGCTGATATGCGCTGCGTCGTACAGAGAGGCGCCTTCCGGCAGCAAACCCATTTGCGTCAGGATTTTTTCCGCTTTGTCGTGCCCCGCTTCGGTCAGAAGAACCTGATGCGCTTTTTCGTCCTTGGTGTAATCGCCAGGTACCTCGATGTGTCCTTTGCCATCGGGCGTTTCTTCACCGATCTGCAAGGTCAGCAGTTTTGGCACTTCATTAATCTTGTAATACAGCTCAGTATGATTTTCTGCCTGACCGGAAATAATCAAAGGCGTCCGCGCTTCATCGATCAGAATCGAGTCAACTTCATCGACGACGGCGAAATTCAGTCCTCGCTGCACGCGTTCGCTTGCTTCGTACACCATGTTGTCGCGCAGATAATCGAATCCGTATTCGTTATTGGTGCCATACGTGATATCGGATGCATACGCAGCCTGCTTGGCATCGTGATCCAGTTGCGACAGATTGATGCCGGTACTCAGCCCCAGCCAGCGATATAACTGCCCCATCCATTCTGCATCGCGCTGTGCCAGGTAATCATTCACCGTGACGACATGCACGCCTTTTCCAGACAGGGCGTTCAGATAAATAGGCAGGGTTGCCATCAGGGTTTTACCTTCCCCGGTACCCATCTCGGCGATTTTGCCATAATGCAAAACCATACCGCCTATCATCTGTACATCAAAGTGGCGCATTTTCAGGACGCGCCGGCTGGCTTCGCGGCAAACGGCAAAAGCTTCAACAAGAATGCTGTCGAGCGTCTCTCCATTCGCAATGCGGGCCTTGAATTCAGCGGTCTTGGCTTGCAACGCTTCGTCCGCCAAAGCTTCCAGCTTGGGTTCCAATGCGTTGATCTCACGCACCGTCTTTTGGTATTGCTTCAAAAGCCGCTGATTACGGCTGCCGAATATCTTGGTCAGGAATGACATGCTATGAACGGAAAGTTAAATTCTTAAAAGAGCCGCTGCAATACTTAATGACACAGCAACAACAAGCTAACTGGCGATTTTACCATGCGACACCAGCTTGACCAGTAAACACTGGGGAAATGGCAAATACAAAAGCTGAGTTGGAGGCTAAAAGCCGAAACTCAAGTCTATTTTTGCCTTAATGCAGCTAACGCCGCCTGGTTGGCGCCTGCCGATAAAAATTTGTGCGGGTCCTGCGCGATACCTTTAACCCGGACTTCAAAATGCAAATGTGAGCCGGTCGAGCGCCCGGTCGAGCCGATATCTGCCACATGCTGACCGCGCCGGACGATATCTCCGAGCTTGACGTAAATTTTTGACGTGTGGGCATAACGCGTAATAATGTCGCCACCGTGATCGATTTCCAGCATGTTGCCGAATTCAGGATGATACTCGGCGGCAATGACGACGCCACCGGCTGCGGCGACGATCGGTGTGCCAGTCGGCGCAGCAAAATCGATGCCTTCATGGAATGCACTATGTCCGGTAAAGGGATCAAGCCGCCAGCCGAATCCTGAAGCATTGTAGGCGACGTTCACGGGTTGTATTGTCGGCAGCAGTTTCGACTGCACTTTAAAACCCATGAGCTTGGTTTCCACCACGTTCATATAGTCTGAACGATTTTCGACGTCCTTCTCCATGGCGTCGAGTGCCGCCTGGAATTCTGACATATTCAGTTCTTTGGAGGGGACGGATGAAATTTCCGGCCCGCCGCGCCCTGGCAATTCTTTGAAATTAAATTCCTCCGGCTTAACACCGGCCAGACCTTGCACGCGCTCGCCCAAGGCATCGAGTCGCATCAATTGCGCCTGCATTTCACCCAGCTTGGTCGCCATGGCCGCCAGATTTTCTTTGACATAGCGGTCTTTCGCCGTCGGATTGTTCAGCCCAGTCACGGGCAATAATGTACGTAAAATTGGAACATTGTCATTCGCCAGGCGCAGGCTGAGTTGCGCAATCAGCACGCCAAACAAGGTCGTAATGAGAAGAAACATCAGCAGGGAAATCAAAACATGGCGGGATGACAGAGTGACGGATTTCGCCTGAGTAAAGCGCGAATGCATCAATATAATTTGCATCAATCCGCTCCTGTGACGACAAAGAACTGGATTACTGTCCGGTCAAACTGTTTGTGGTAAGGTGTCGCGCATGTCAACATCGTCACATCCTCCATATCGAATCAACATCAAACGCGGTCGCCAGGTGCCTGGTGCCAGCGGAGCGGCCGATTTTTTGCGCAGCAATGACAAAATTTCGCCATTACTACCCATGGTTCAACGTCTGGTTTCGCTGCAAAAAGATTGCCTGGCGATTCTGCCGCCTATGTTTGCGGCTTGTGAAATCATGCAACTGGCAGAAGGCCAGTTAATCCTGGCGGCACCAAATGCCGCTGTGGCAACCAAACTGAAACAACAGTGTCCGAAATTGCAAGTCAGTTTACAGGAACGGGGATGGCAGATTAACGCAATACGTATCAAAGTACAAGTCAGACGCGTCGTGGAGAAAGCTGCACCGGCCAAGCAAATCGCCTTGCCGGACAAGGCTTTGCAGGCGTTTGATACGTTGGAAAACACCTTGGAGGACACGCCGCAAAACGCCGATTTACGCGCGGCACTGGCGCGCCTTTTGCGGCATCACGGGCAGCGCGGCTGATCACCAACGCAGAGATACTCCAGACCAGTATATTTACAGGTCGCTTTAATTACGTGCGCTTCAGAAGCATTTTAAGCGATACTCCCCTACACGACTAAATCAGCACCCATTCCCTGTCGCACTGTTCGACATAGGTTGGTGGCGCCGTTTTGACGTCGTCGAAACTGACGATTTCGTAGGTATCCGGTTGCGCAAGCAGGGCGCGCAGCAATTGATTATTCAGCCCGTGTCCCGATTTGTGTGCCGTGTAACTGGCCAGCAAAGGATGGCCGATCAGATAGAGATCGCCAATCGCATCGAGAATTTTATGCCGCACGAATTCATCGTCAAAGCGCAGACCGTCGGCGTTCAAAATGCGGTACTCGTCCATCACGATCGCATTTTCCATCGACCCGCCGCGCGCCAGTCCTATGCCGCGCAACATTTCCACATCCTGCATAAAGCCAAATGTGCGCGCACGCGCAACATCTTTGACAAACGACACTTTGGCGAAATCGACTTCCGCAGTCTGCACCGTGCCATCGACGGCAGGGTGATTGAATTCGATGAAAAAATGTAATTTGAAACCGTTGAAAGGTTCCAGGCGCGCCCATTTTTCGGAATTACCGGAACCTTCACGGATCTCGACCGGTTTCAAAACGCGTATAAATTTTTTGGCTGCATTTTGCTCCAGCATTCCTGCTTGCTGCAGCAGGTAGACAAAGGACGAAGCGGAGCCATCCATAATTGGAATTTCTTCCGCGCTGACATCAATGTATAAATTATCGATGCCAAGTCCGGCGCAGGCGGACAGTAAATGCTCGACCGTTGATACGCGCTCACCATCCCTGGCCAGCGTTGACGCCATTCGTGTATCGCCAACATTTAAGGCCTGCGCAGGAAAAACGACGGGAGGAACCAGATCAGTGCGCGTGAACACGATACCGGTATCGACGGGGGCGGGACGCAGTACCAGATCAACCTTGGTACCGGAGTGCAATCCGACGCCAATTGTTTTGACCTGCTGCCTGATAGTTCTTTGTTTTAACATCGCGCTATTATATCGGCTCGCCCCAAAACCGATGTAACCCTCTGTAAATGACCCAACTCATGCGTGATAAAAATCCAACAAACACATGCCAAATCCGTCCTGCGAACGAGAAAGACCTGGATCAGATTTGCGCTCTTGGCAAACAAATCAACGATCAGCATCTTCAGCATGTTCCCGGAATTTTTACGCCGAACATTGATGCCAGCGAAGTACGTGCATTCTGGAAAAATGCATTAGAAATCGACAATGGAACGATATTTGTGGCTTGTATCGGCGAACAGATTGTCGGGTTCATTTCGGTGAGCTGGATAGAACATCTGACGAATCCCTATCTGCAAAGAAAAAAAATCTGTCGTGTAGGTACGATCGTTGTTGCAGAAAACTGCTTTCAACGCGGAATAGGAAAAGCGCTTATGGAAGCGGCAAGCGATTGGGGGCACGCACAGCGTGCCACCGAAATCCGTCTGGAAGTATTCGATTTCAATCGCAATGCAATCGGGTTCTATCAAAAGCTTGGTTTTGATGTGCAAACGCATTTCATGGGGAAACCGCTTTGATCAACAGCACTTTCTTATCGTCTCTCACACTTCATCGCCGCCTTTCATCGCAGTAAAGTTGAGTGCGTTTTTTGCTCAGACGATCTTGCATCACCCTTTACAAATAAAAAACGCGCACGATGAAAGTGTGCGTTTTTTAAAATCGGCCGAGAAATATCAGTTCAATTGCGCCAGCAGCGTTTCTGCGTTGGACACTTCAAACTTACCACCCTCTTCCACATTGAGTTGCTTGACTACGCCATCAACAACAAGCATGGAATAACGTTGAGACCGCGTGCCCATGCCGAACTTGCTAAAGTCCGCATCCAGACCCAGTGCTTTGCTGAAATCTGCGTTGCCGTCCGCCATCATGCGCACCACGCCGGTCGCTTTTTGATCGCGTCCCCATGCGCCCATGACAAATGCATCGTTTACGGAGATACACCAGATTTCATCAACGCCTTTTGCTTTCAGATCGGCTGCATGAGCAACATAACCAGGAACGTGTTTGGCGGAGCATGTTGGCGTATAAGCGCCAGGCAAACCAAAAATTGCGATGGTTTTTCCTTTGGTCAGGTCTTCCACTTTGAAAGTGTTTGGTCCGAGTGAACATCCTTCGGATTCCACCTCAATAAATTCTGCCAGACTGCCTGCAGGTAATGTATCGCCGATCTTGATAGTCATGTTGTGCTCCCTTATGTGAATAGTCAGTAGGTCGCCTGGGCAAAGACCATCGGCACCTCATTGGCATTCCATTCTTCAATGAAGCAAACAGACCCTTCGTCGTCGCCCGGCAACTGGTCGCAAGTATGCCTGAGTCTGTCAATTTCTGCAGAGCGGCATCCGTTTCAGAAAAATTGAATTCAAAAAAAACCCGCATCGATGTTGATGCGGGTTTTGCATGCAACACTAAAAAAATCAGTCTGCCTGTTTGCGCAAAAACGCTGGAATGTCGTAAGTCTCCATGCCATTTTTTTCCAGTGCGCGCACTGTTTCAGATGCGGATTCGCGACGCCATACGGCAGGTTTGCTGAGACCGTCAAATCCCGGTGCCGCTGTGGCCATGCCGTTGGAGACGGTCGTCGCCATCGCTGGCGCCGCCATCATCGGCTCATTATGCGTACCAGTGCGTAACATGGGCGTTTGCACTAACTGAATATTTTTTTTGCCGCGCCCCAGGCCCGTTGCAACGACTGTCACGCGAATATCGTCGCCCATCGTATCGTCATAAGCGATACCTTGAGCAATCGACGCATCCGGTGCAGCAAATGCGCGTACGGCAGCCATGACTTCCTTGATTTCTTTACCTTTCAGGCTACGGCTGGCGGTCACGTTGACCAACACGCCGCGCGCTCCCGACAGATCAATACCATCCAACAATGGCGAAGCAACCGCCTGCTCTGCTGCGATCCGCGCACGATCCACACCAGATGCAGTCGCCGTTCCCATCATTGCTTTTCCTTGTTCACCCATGATGGTTTTCACATCATTAAAGTCAACGTTGATATGACCTGGAACATTGATGATTTCGGCGATACCGGCAACAGCGTTGTTCAATACATCGTCAGCGTGTTGCAGCCATTCGATCATGCTGTCGTCTTCGTAAATCTCTTCCAGTTTTTCATTGAGGATGATGATCAGTGAATCGACGTGCTGGCTTAATGCATCCAGACCTTCGTCAGCGATATCCATGCATTTCTTACCTTCATAAGAAAATGGTTTGGAAACCACGGCCACAGTCAATGCGCCCAGTTCTTTCGCAACCTGTGCCACCACGGGTGCAGCGCCCGTTCCTGTGCCACCGCCCATACCTGCAGCGATGAACACCATGTGCGCACCACGCAATGCGTCTTCAATACGTGCACGTGAATCTTCAGCAAGCTTGCGGCCTACGTCAGGTTTCATCCCTGCACCAAGACCCGTTTCACCAATCTGTATCACATTGTGTGCTTTCGATTGCAACAATGCTTGTGCATCGGTGTTTGCGGCGATAAATTCAACGCCGGAAACACCTTTGCTAATCATATGCTGAACCGCATTACCGCCTGCACCACCCACGCCGACAACTTTAATTACGGTGCCTTGTGTGGCGTTATCAACCATATCGAACTCCATCATGACTCCTCCAGGTAGGCAGTTTTCAGTCGATAGGCATCACATTTCATGACGACTAGCGACTGATAACTGTATATCACAACATTATAAAATGACCGGACCAAATTAATACACAAAATACCAACTAAAAATTCCCTAAAAACCACTCTTTCATGCGCTGCCAGACAGCTTTGGCAGAACCTTCCTGCCGCGTGACCAGATGACCGCGCAAATACTGCTTCTTCGCTTCCAGCAACAACCCCAAAACTGTTGCATAACGCGGGCTGCGTACCACATCTGCCAGTTGCCCGGAATACGCTGGCATACCTAATCGCGTCGGCTTCAAGAAGATGTCTTCCGCCATTTCAGCCATCCCTGGCATCGCCGCAGAACCACCCGTCAATACAATCCCCGAAGACAGTACATCTTCGTAGCCGGATTCAC
>JAGWUK010000117.1 GCA_028868455.1 Burkholderiales bacterium
CACGACCTTCAATGACTACTCTTCGGTTCGGTGCCAGGCATTGATATCTTTGGTTGATCGAAACATTTTCATCGCAAGCCTTAATTTGTTGCGTTTTCCCCATGCCCATCGTATTGATGTCGGCTGCGATGCCTTTACTTTTTAAGTAACTTGCGACCGCTTCGGCACGTTTTTCAGATAATTTTTGGTTGTACCGATGGGCGCCAATTAAATCTGTGTGGCCGGTCACGATGATTAGATTTAATTTGGCACATGCGTTGAGTTTTGGGAGTACTTCGTTATCAATGTGGTTTTTCGCAACTTGTTTAAGTATGGATTTGTTGAAGTCAAAAGTTTCATCATTTTGTAAGGCCATGGCAAAATCACAGCGTTTTGCCGGAGTGGCCTTCATTGCCGCAACAGGTGGCGTAATAGCTGGGACTGGTATTTCTGATTTTGTGGTGACTTGGGGTGCATTGACCGTCAAAAGTGCGTCGCAACCATTGATGGCGTCTGCTGGTGTCCAATAGCCTGATTTCCAACATAATCCGTTGCTACTGCGTACGATATTACCGTGTCCGTCCTGAATATATGCGCTGACAGGTGTTTTTACATGAATATCTATTTGTGCCATGGTTGATGCGCTGGAAATGCCAAGTGCAATGAGTGCGCTGATTTTTTTGAGCATGTCGTTGTCTCCTCTAGGACATAGTTATCGTTGTGCATCGATTAAATCATGGGAAGCATTCAAGCTGCTGTCGTTTGGAAGACAGTTTGCAATGCCGGGACTTGATTTATTCTGACTTGTAAAAAACCAAGACTGGATTGGTGTTACTTAGCATGACAAGCCATTTGCTGGCCAGTGCACCCATGAGGCATGCTAAAATCAAGAGTTAAACATCCAGAGTTGTCTTCGGATGTCATCAATTTAACCAAGCTCTAATTTGCCGGCCTGCCAATGGATCAATTCGCAAAAGAAACACTCCCGATTTCCCTTGAAGAAGAAATGCGCAAGAGCTACCTCGATTACGCGATGAGCGTGATTGTAGGCCGCGCCTTGCCAGACGTCCGTGATGGCTTAAAGCCTGTGCATCGTCGCGTTTTGTTTGCGATGCACGAAATGAACAATGTCTATAACCGCCCGTTTGTCAAATGCGCACGTGTGGTTGGTGAAGTCATGGGTAAATATCACCCTCATGGCGACGCCTCTATTTACGATACGCTGGTGCGTATGGCGCAGGATTTTTCGCTACGCTACACACTGGTTGATGGTCAGGGTAACTTTGGTTCTGTCGATGGCGACAATGCAGCGGCGATGCGTTATACGGAGTGCCGTCTCGACAAGATCGCCAACGAAATTCTGGCAGACATAGAAAAAGAAACGGTCGATTTCGTACCTAACTATGACGGCAAGGAAAAAGAACCGTCAGTGTTGCCGACTCGGATTCCAAACTTGCTGATTAATGGTGCATCCGGAATTGCCGTTGGTATGGCGACCAATATTCCGCCGCACAATATTACGGAAATTATTAACGGCGCTTTGCACGTATTGCGTAACGCCGATTGCACGATAGATGAGCTGATCGAGATCATCCCTGCGCCTGATTTTCCTACCGGCGGCATTATTTATGGCGTGTCAGGCGTACGCGACGGTTATCGCACTGGCCGTGGTCGCGTGGTGATGCGTGCAAAAACACATTTTGAAGAATTCGGAAAAGACAGTCGCACCGCCTTGATCGTTGACGAGTTGCCATATCAGGTCAATAAAAAATCGTTGCTCGAACGCATTGCCGAATTAGTGCGCGACAAGAAACTAGACGGTATTTCCGACATTCGAGACGAATCCGATAAATCCGGAATGCGTGTCGTGATCGAACTGAAGCGCGGCGAAGTGCCGGACGTGGTGCTGAATAATTTGTACAAGCAGACGCAATTGCAAGACACTTTCGGCATGAACATGGTGGCATTGGTGAATGGACAACCGAAGCTGCTGAATCTGAAGGAAATGCTGTCTTGTTTCTTGTCGCATCGTCGTGAAGTGGTCACACGTCGTACCGTGTTTGAATTGCGTAAAGCGCGCGAACGCGGCCACGTTCTCGAAGGTCTGGCGGTTGCGTTGGCAAATATCGACGATTTCATTGCGATCATCAAGGCAGCACCAACGCCGCCAATTGCGAAACAAGAATTGATGACACGCGCCTGGGATAGCTCGATGGTGCGTGAAATGCTGACACGTACCGCAGCCGATAATCCTGGCGGCATAGAAGCATTCCGACCTGAAAATCTGCCTAAACATTACGGCATTCAGGCGGATGGCTTATACAAGCTGTCCGACGATCAAGCGCAGGAAATTTTGCAAATGCGTTTGCAACGTTTGACTGGGCTGGAGCAAGACAAGATCGTCAATGAATACAAAGACGTGATGGCAGAGATCGCCGATTTGCTCGATATTTTGTCCAAGCCTGAGCGTGTGACTACCATCATTACCGATGAACTGACGCTGGCACGTAACGAATACGGTGAAGGTAATAAAGATGTGCGTCGCTCGGAGATCACGCATAACGCGACTGATCTGGAAACCGAAGATCTGATCACGCCACAGGACATGGTGGTGACTTTGTCGCATACCGGTTATATGAAGTCGCAGCCCTTGTCCGAATACCGTGCGCAAAAACGCGGTGGTCGTGGTAAACAGGCGACGGCAACGAAGGACGACGATTGGATAGAGCAGCTGTTCGTCGCCAATACGCACGATTACATTTTGTGCTTCAGTAATCGCGGTCGCCTGTACTGGCTGAAAGTCTGGGAAGTACCGCAAGGTTCTCGCAATTCTCGTGGCAAACCTATTGTGAATATGTTCCCTTTGCAGGATGGGGAAAAAATCACAGTGATTCTGCCTTTGTCTGGCGATAATCGCAGCTTCCCTGAAGATCATTATGTCTTTATGGCGACGAGTCTTGGAACGGTCAAAAAGACACCACTGACCGATTTCAGCAACCCACGCAAAGCTGGCATTATTGCGGTTGATCTGGATGAGGGCGATTTCCTCATCGGTGCCGCACTGACGGACGGCAAGCATGATGTAATGTTGTTCTCTGACTCCGGCAAAGCAGTTCGTTTTGATGAAAACGATGTGCGACCGATGGGGCGTACGGCGCGTGGTGTGCGTGGAATGAATTTAGACGAAGGACAACAGGTTATCGCATTGCTGGTTGCCGAAAACGAACAGCAATCCGTGTTGACTGCAACCGAAAACGGCTTCGGTAAACGTACGCCAATCACTGAATATACGCGTCATGGTCGTGGCACCAAAGGCATGATTGCGATCCAGACATCTGAACGCAACGGCAAAGTCGTTGCAGCGACACTGGTTGAAACAAGTGATGAAATCATGCTGATCACCACTGGTGGCGTGTTAATCCGTACCCGGGTTTCTGAAATTCGCGAAATGGGTCGTGCAACGCAGGGTGTGACGTTGATTGCTGTCGAAGATGGCACGAAGTTGTCAGGTTTGCAGCGCATCGTCGAAACGGATGCAGATCCTGAAAATACTGAAGCTGGTGCTGCGGATGAAGAGTCAGGCGCACCGGAAGCTGATGTAGCGGAGTAAAGCGATGACGACCATTTACAATTTTTCTGCAGGCCCCGCAGTATTGCCAAAGGAAGTCTTGCAGCAGGCTGCGGATGAAATGCTGAACTGGCATGACAGCGGCATGTCTGTGATGGAGATGAGTCATCGTGGGCCGGAGTTCATGTCGATCATCGCCGCAGCACAAAAAGATTTGCGGGAGTTGCTGAACGTTCCTGAAAATTACAAGATTCTGTTTTTGCAGGGTGGAGGATTGGGCGAGAACGCGATTGTTCCCATGAATTTGTTGGGGCGCAAACCGCAACCTGCGGTCGTCGATTTTATTCATACAGGTTCGTGGACTGGGAAGTCGATTAAAGAGGCGCAAAAATACGCTCAGGTCAATATTGCCGCTTCGGGTGAATCCAGCGGTTTTACTCGCGTGCCTTCACGCGACAGCTGGAAATTGACGCAAGACGCCGCGTACGTTCATCTGTGCACCAATGAAACCATTGATGGTATTGAATACCAATTCACTCCCGACGTAACCGTCGAAACAAATGGTGCACCGATTGTTGCCGATATGTCTTCCCACATTTTGTCGCGCGTCATTGATGTGTCGAAGTACGGCGTGATTTTTGCCGGCGCGCAAAAGAACATCGGGCCGGCTGGATTGACAATCGTGATAGTGCGCGATGATTTGCTCGGACATGCGTTGCCAATTTGTCCTTCAGCTTTTAACTGGAGCATCGTTGCCGAAAATGACTCCATGTACAACACGCCACCAACCTATGCAATTTATATCGCGGGTCTGGTGTTCCAGTGGTTGAAGCAGCAGGGTGGTATTGCCGCCATGGAGCAAAAAAACATCGGGAAATCGGCGCTGCTGTATGCGTATCTTGATGCAAGCGACTTTTATGAAAATCGTGTCGCAAAAGATTGCCGCTCTCGTATGAACGTCCCATTTTTCCTCAAAGATGAGACTTTGAATACGGCATTTCTGGCAGCAGCAAAAGAGCGCGGTCTGTTGCAAATCAAAGGACATAAATCGGTCGGCGGCATGCGTGCTTCGATATATAACGCCATGCCAATCGAAGGCGTAAAGGCGTTGATTGCATTCATGCAAGAGTTCGCCAGCGCTCATGCATAAGCTGGTAAATGTCGGATAAGACGAAGAATCGTCAGCTCGTTCTGAGCATGGCCCAAAGCCATCACCTGGAAACCGCGATGCTGACGAAACGAACCACAAGTTCGTAGAAAGACTGGCTTCTCGCCTGACGCAATCATTGCGTCTACCGTTCTGCAGTATTCAATAAAAATGGTTTTTAGGTAAAGTATGAGCGATAACAAATTACTCCCGTTGCGACTTAAAATCGATGCCATCGATGCGCAGATTCTGGACTTGCTTAATCAGCGGGCACGTGTTGCCGAAGAAGTCGGGCATGTGAAAGCGGAGACAAATGCGCCTGTGTTTCGGCCAGAGCGTGAGGCGCAGGTCTTGCGCGGTGTTGCCGAACGCAATCCCGGGCCTTTGCATAGCGACGATATTCAACTGATTTTCCGCGAAATTATGTCGGCTTGCCGCGCTTTGGAGCGGCGCGTTGTCGTTGCATTTTTGGGCCCGGTTGGAACGTTCAGCGAACAAGCGGTTTACCAACAATTCGGTCATGCGATTCAGGCACTGCCATGCGTGTCGATTGACGAGGTGTTTCGCGCGACTGAAGCTGGTACGGCCGATTTTGGTGTGGTTCCGATTGAAAATTCATCCGAAGGCGCGATCAACCGTACGCTCGATTTGCTACTGCAAACCAGTCTGGCAATCAGCGGTGAACTGGCAATTCCAGTGCAGCATAGCCTGATGAGTAAATCGGGCAATATGGAGGGCATCAGCCGCATTTGTGCACATTCGCAAGCACTGGCGCAATGTCAGGCATGGTTGAATCAGCATTTTCCCCACATAGAAAGACAAGCCGTTGCTTCAAATGCTGAAGCCGCCAGAATGGCGAGCGGCGACTTTACTGTGGCGGCTATCGCCAGCGAAATCGCAGGTCAGCAATACAACCTGGGGATCGTCAGTGCGCATATCCAGGACGATCCGCACAACCGTACGCGCTTTGCCGTCGTGGGGCGTTTGCGAACGACACCCAGCGGTAAAGATCAGACTTCGCTGGTATTGGCCGTGCCAAATAAAGCCGGTGCTGTCTATAACTTGTTGGCCCCCTTGTCCAAACACGGCGTTTCCATGACGCGTTTTGAGTCGCGTCCTGCGCGCACAGGTAACTGGGAATACTATTTTTACGTCGATGTGGAAGGTCATGTGATGGATGACCGCGTGGCGGCGGCAATGGCGGAATTAAACGACAAAGCCGCATTTTTCAAAGTGTTGGGTTCTTACCCTTGCACCGTGTGAGACGCCAATGACGCAAGCTTTTAAACGCGTTGCTATTTTTGGTGTCGGATTAATTGGCGGTTCGTTCGCACTGGCATTAAAAAAAACGGGTGCAGTTGGCGAAATAGTCGGTGTGGGGCGCAGTCGTGCTGCATTAGATACCGCATTGCAACTAGGGATCGTTGATTGCATCGCGCACAATGCAGAAGAAGCACTGCAGGGAACCGATCTGGTTTTGATCGCGGCGCCCGTTGCACAAACGACGGCAATCCTGTCATCCATACAGCCGCATTTGCGGGGAGGTGTCATCGTGACTGATGCCGGCAGTACGAAAGCCGATGTCGTGGCGGCGGCAAGGCAAACTTTGGGTGGAAAAATAGGGCAATTTGTTCCAGCGCATCCAATTGCCGGGCGCGAGCTGAATGGTCCGCAGGCAGCGCTGGTAGATTTGTATGCAGGTAAAAAAGTGGTCATTACGCGCCTGCCAGATAACCTGGACGCCGATGTACAACGCGTTGCCTGGGCGTGGCAGCAATGTGGTGCGATCATTCATTATCTTGCACCGGCTGAGCATGATGCCGTGTTTGCCGCGGTCAGTCATTTACCGCATTTGCTGGCATATGCACTGGTCGACGATATCGCCCGCAAAGAGAACGCGGATACTTTATTTCAGTACGCTGCAAGTGGATTTCGCGACTTCACGCGGATCGCCGGATCTTCACCCGAAATGTGGCGCGACATATCGATTGCCAACCGGTCGGCAATGCTGAGTGAGCTTGATTCTTATCTGGCGCGTCTCGCTGATATGCGCAATTTCTTGCAAAATGCCGACGCTGAAAAAATTGCAGCAGTTTATTCGAACGCGCAGCGCGCACGTCATAACTGGATTTCCGCAATTGAGGCAGCCGAAAAGCAACAGCAGCAGGGCGGCGACTGAGGATTTTTTGTGATTTATTCCAGGCGGCGGACGCATTCGAATTAATCGTCGCCAACTTAATAGTTAGCAGTAATTTCATATCGATATGACTGATCATAATAAGCATTACCCGCACTTCATTGACCTGAAACCTGTCATGCAGGTTCAGGGCGTCGTCCGTTTGCCGGGGTCAAAAAGTATTTCAAACCGGACTTTGCTGCTGGCAGCGTTGTCGAGAGGGCAAACACGAATTCTGGATTTACTGGCTTCAGACGATACGCTGGTGATGCTGAATGCGTTGCAAAAATTGGGCATTCATTGGCTGCAGGACGGTGACAGTCAGAATTTTACGGTAGAGGGTGGCAGCGGTCTGTTACCGCAACATCAGGCTGACCTGTTCATGGGAAATGCGGGTACCGCCATCCGTCCGCTGGTTGCTGCTCTGGCAGTGATTGGTGGCGACTATACCTTGCACGGTGTGGCACGAATGCATGAGCGACCGATCGGCGATCTGGTTGATGCGCTGAACCATGCTGGCGCGCAGATCGAATACACAGGCACCCCAGGGTACCCTCCTTTGCATATCCGGCGCGGACATATTCATGCGCAGCGTTTGCAAGTGAAGGGCAATGTTTCCAGCCAGTTTCTGACGGCCTTGCTGATGGCGGCACCGTTGATGGCGCGCGAGCATGCCGTGACCATCGAAGTCATCGGTGAGTTGATCTCCAAACCATATATAGAAATCACGCTGAATCTGATGCAACGATTTGGTATTGACGTACGTCGAGATGGTTGGCAGTCATTTACTGTGGATGCAGGGCAGCATTACGTTTCCCCGGGCGAAATCCATGTGGAAGGTGATGCGTCGTCGGCGTCGTATTTTCTCGCTGCTGGAGCAATTGCAGGTGGGCCGGTGCGCGTTGAAGGCGTTGGTCGCAATAGTATTCAGGGGGATGTGCGTTTTGCTGAAGCGCTTGAAAAAATGGGGGCAACAAGACTGCGCGGCGATAATTGGATTGAGGCCAGTTCCAACGGCGTTTTGCAGGCCATTGATATGGATTTTAATCACATC
>JAGWUK010000874.1 GCA_028868455.1 Burkholderiales bacterium
CCAGAGATTACGCTGCTGCAATAAGATACGCAGTTTTTGCTGTCGAAAAGTATCAAATACTGGCGCACTTCGACGATAAACCGGTAATGTAACAACTTCTATATCGTGCGAACGCAAAGCGTCCGCCAGCAGCTCCCGCCCCGTTTCACCTCGAATAATTAATACTTTCTTTCCACTTAATTGCGTCAAATCCAGTTCTAACAATAAAGTTTCCGAGTCCGTTTTGAGTAAATTTCGCGGGCTAAAAATTTTTGCATTGGTTTCGAAAATGCTGTTTGCCACTAGCGCTTTGCGGCTACCTTCCCCCATGACGGCAATCGGGATTGCCATTGGCCAATGATGAACGCTTCTGAGAAATGCATTGATTGCATTCGGGCTTACAAAAACCACCAACGAAAATTCATTCAATCGCGCCACCATCTCCGTGACACAAGAACGATTTTCCAATGGATGAATTTCAAGCAAGGAAAATATCTCGGTACGTCCAGCCAAGGCCGGCGCCAGTTTGACAAACTCTCGCGCTTGTTCGATTGGTCGGGTAACGACAATTTGCGGAAGTGACATGAATCACTAAGCAGATTCGTTCGCGTCGCTCTGGCACACGGCCAGAATTTCTTTTGCATCCTGAAGAGAAAGTGCGGCAGCGACCTTAAGCCCCAAATCCTCTGGATGTGCTGCGCCCCCCATCACATTTGCTCTTGCAATACGCGAGCCATCAGGTGTAGCTACGATTGCTTGCAAATGCATATTGCCACTATTTACTGTTGCAAACGCCGCCAAAGGAATTTGACAGCTTCCACCAAAAGCTTTGGAAACAGTGCGCTCTGCGGTCACAGCCTGCACTGTCGCCTGATGATTCAGCGGAGCAAGCCATTTAATCAGAGAACTATTGGTGCTCGATACTTCAATTGCCATAGCACCTTGCCCTGCAGCCGGAAGGCTTTCTTCAACGCTTAGATATGTTCGTATCCTCTGCTGCAGACCCAACCTGATCAACCCTGCGGCGGCAAGAATGATGGCCGCATATTCGCCGCCATCTAATTTTCGCAACCGTGTGTCAAGATTTCCACGCAAAGGCCGAATAATTAAATGGGGAAAACGCGCTGCAATCAGCGCCTGACGACGCAAGCTGCTCGTACCTACAATAGCCCCGCTCGGAAGCGCCTCAAGTGAGTCAAACTCATTGGATACAAACGCGTCTCTCGGATCTTCTCGTTCCAAAATGGCAGCCAAAGTAAATCCATCCGGCAAATCCATCGGCACATCTTTCAACGAGTGAACAGCGAGGTCGGCCTTTCCCTCGGCCATGGCAACTTCAAGCTCTTTGACGAACAACCCCTTGCCACCTACTTTGGACAAAGCACGATCAAGAATCTGGTCTCCACGCGTCGTCATTCCCAGAATTTCGACTTGGCACTCAGGGTATAAATCACGCAATCGTTCTCTGACGTTTTCCGCCTGCCACATTGCCAGTCGGCTTTCGCGTGAAGCTATAATCAATTTAGAGGGATAAG
>JAGWUK010000875.1 GCA_028868455.1 Burkholderiales bacterium
TTCAACATCCTGATGGAAATTTATTCCAAGGCAATGGCCAGCGGCTACTACGAAGACGAATATGAAATCCCCGAAAAGAGTCCGCTCAACATGCACTGGGCACGACGCCGGCTGGCGCGTTCCGGCACCGGTCTGGCGGTCACGATTCAGGACATCAGCAGCCGCAAAGAAAATGAAGAGAACCTGCAACGCTTAGCCAATCAGGATGGCTTGACTGGTCTCTACAACCGCCACTGGTTGCTGAATTTTTTGCCGCAGGCCATCCGGCGCGCACAAATCAATCAGCACATGCTGGCGCTACTGTTTATCGATCTGGACGGATTTAAAAACGTCAACGATACCCAAGGACATGCCGCTGGGGACGATTTATTGAAACTGGTCGCATCGCGCCTGCAATCCGTATTACGCCCGACCGACAACGTGGTGCGACTCGGCGGTGACGAATTCGTTGTATTGCTCGAACCGGTACAACGCGAAAGCAAACCCGCACGTGTTTCCGAAAGAATCACCGACGCCTTTAAACAACCATTTTGGTGGAATGGCGAAAAACACCATGTCGGCGCCTCCATCGGCATCAGCCTCTATCCGCGCGATGGCGAAGACACGGAAACACTGCTCAAAAATGCTGACATCGCCATGTACTCCGTCAAAGCCTCAGGCAAAGGCAGCTACAGCTTCTTCAAGCCGGAATTATTTGCCAAAGTCAAAGCCCGCTTTGAACTGGAACAAGCCATGATGCAGGCGCTGGAAAGTGACCAGTTCATCCTGTATTACCAACCGCGCGTCAACACTTTTACCGGCGAATTCACCAGCATGGAAGCACTGGTGCGCTGGCAACATCCGGAGCGCGGCATGATCTCGCCCGCAGAGTTTATCCCGCTGGCAGAATCCACCGGCCTCATCCTGCCCATCGGCGAAATCGTCATGCGCAAAGCCTGCACACAAATCGCCGCATGGCGCAGTCAGGGCCTGCCACTGATACCGGTATCGATCAATGTCTCCGCCAGACAATTTCATGCAGGCAAACTGGAAGCCAAATTACGCAGCTATCTGGAACAATATGCCCTGCCCGCCACCCTTCTGGAAATGGAAATCACCGAATCTTCCATGATGGGCGAAGACAATGCCATCCTGGCCGAATTAGCCTCCATCCGCGGACTTGGCATTAAATTGCTGGTCGACGATTTTGGTACCGGCTACTCATCGCTGTCACAGTTACAGCGACTGGAAATGGATATCCTCAAAATCGATCGCGTATTTACCAATGCGCTGGGTCGGTCCAGAGAAGGTGAAGTTTTTTTCCATGCCATCGTCTCCATGGCACACGCGCTTAATATGAGCGTTGTCGCCGAAGGTGTTGAGACAGAACAACAACTGGATGTGTTACGCCGCCTACAATGTGACGAGATACAGGGATTCTTCGTTTCCCGCCCCGTACCGGCTGAACAGATACCGGCGCTGATGTGTCAGCGCTATCTGCTCCCAGCTACGCCAAATGAAGTGGTCTGACCA
>JAGWUK010000876.1 GCA_028868455.1 Burkholderiales bacterium
CTGCTCAGGAATGAGCGAGAGGCATTTTTCTGAGGTCGTGCAATATTCACGGCGCGCGATGCCTATTTGAAAATTGAAAACTATTTCAGCAAAGCACAACGGCTTACGTAAACCGCTTCGTATGATAAGCAAGCTTAAGGCTGCGGAAGCGGCTTTAAGGACATCCAGTCATTAACCACTATTACGCAGACCTGCCGCAATACCGTTGATCGACAAATGGATGCCACGGCGCACACGCTCGTCTGCATCGCCATTCCGGAACCGTTCCAGCAATTCAACCTGTACGTGATTCAATGGCGACAGATATGGAAAGCGGTTGCGGATCGAGCGCTTCAACAATGGATTTGCCGCAAGCAAGTCCTCTTGTCCGGAGATCGCCTTCAGCACATGGATGGTTTGCTCGTGCTCCGCCTGAATGCGCGGAAAAATCCGGTTGCGCAATGCATCATCCTTCACCAGTTGTGCATAGCGGCTCGCGATACCGATGTCGCTCTTGGCCAGCACCATTTCCATATTCGACAACACGGTCGAAAAGAAAGACCATTCTTTGAACATTGCCTGCAATACTGACAAACCGGTATCTGGATGTGTCTGCAAATATTTCTGCACTGCGGCACCAAATCCAAACCAGCCGGGTAACATCAGGCGGCATTGCGACCAGCTGAACACCCAGGGGATCGCGCGCAGGTCTTCGATTGCTGTCGATTTTTTACGCGATGCAGGGCGGCTGCCAATATTCAAACCAGCGATTTCGGAAATGACGGTGGATTCCCAAAAATACTGCTCAAACCCTTCGGTCTCATAAACCAGATTGCGATAAGCTTTAAAGGCATGATCGGAAAGCTCTTCCATCGCAGATAAAAACTCGGGACGTGGCGGTGCTTCGGTATGCGCCAGCAAACTGGCTTCCATCGTCGCAGCTGCCAACACTTCCAGATTGCGGCGACCGACTTCAGGGTTGCCGTATTTTGCCGTGATTACCTCACCCTGCTCCGTCAAGCGGATTTGCCCCTGCACTGCACCGGCAGGTTGCGCCAGAATCGCCTGATAGCTAGGGCCACCGCCACGCCCGACAGAACCACCGCGACCGTGGAATAAGCGCAGACGAATCTGATGGCGAGAGAACACCTCCACAAGATCCAGTTCGGCTTTGTACAATTCCCAGCCCGAAGTCAGGAATCCGCCATCCTTATTACTATCGGAATAGCCCAGCATGACTTCTTGCGCATTGCCACGACTGGCAAGCAAACGTGCATACGCCGGAATCGCGAACAGCCTGTCCATGACCGGAGCACTGTTTTGCAAATCACCTATAGTTTCAAACAATGGAATGATATTCACATCCAGACGAGCCTGATCCGGGTGTAGCAAACCAGATTCCTTCAACAGCAGGGCCAGTTCCAGCATATCGGACACACCGTCCGTTTTGGAAATGATGCAGTTCGGCACAGCGCCTTTGCCATAGCGTTTTTGCGCTGTGCAAGCCGCACGATAAATAGCCAGCTCGGATTG
>JAGWUK010000118.1 GCA_028868455.1 Burkholderiales bacterium
CTTATATCCGCTACGATCCGGAAACCTGGGGCGGCCGTCATCCGCAAGCGTTTCTGGACGATCGCGGGTTACAAGTGCATGCCATTGGCGATCTGGACGCGCTGGAAGCCATCGCAATGCTGGTCGCTGATGAGGTCGGCATCAGTCTTGTGCCACATTGGCCGGGCCTGGAAAAGCTTGCACCGACGTGTACTCTGTTGCTAGTCGCGCCGGAGCAATATCAGCGCGAAATCATTTTGCTCGGGCCACGGCAAGCGACTCGCCCCGCGATGATCCAGGCCTTGCTACAAGCGCTCCATTCATGAGCTGCGCACGTCAATCCTAATCTGCCACCACCGTCACAAAGCGCCTATGCAAAGCACGCCAGATACTCACCCTAGCCTGAACGAACTTGCTGCCATCGCCACCCGTGCCGAACGCGTGACAGGCCGCCGACTGGCAAAATCGCAATGCATCAGTGAAGCGGCAGCTTTGCGCGCGACCTTATGCGCTGTCGCAGCGCCACGCGAATTGAGCGATCTGATTGCCGAGCGTTCTGCTGCAAAATTAAAAAACGCGCAAACAAAAAACAGCCGACGCCTTGAAAAATTCGCCTTATATGAAGCAAAAAAAGCCGCAAACCGGGTGCCAGCCAATCATTGGCAAGCCTGGTTTGACGGCTCTACGCACCCGAATCCAGGTGAATGCAGCATAGGCTGCGTGCTCATGTCCCCAGAAGGATTACGCTTCACGCATGCCGCCCGTATTGGTTACGGCAGCAGCAGCGACGCGGAATATGGCGCGTTGATCCGGGTATTGGCGATGGCCGCTGCACATCAGGCACAACATCTGACTGTCTATGGAGACAGCCAGGTCGTGATCGGCGACGCGCTGTCCGACGATGTCGCTGCATCGCCGATATTGAAAAACCATCGACTGCAAGCGCAAGCATTCATGCGGCAATTTAGTCAGTTGAGCTTGCGCTGGATACCGCGACATAAAAATGCCGAGGCAGACGCCTTGTCACAACAGGCACAAGGCGCCAGACAAACTGACCGTCAGGTGCCTGCTGATTAAGTTCGCTCAGCGAAACATCAGCCACCATACACTGACTACCAAGCCCAGCAAAACGATCGCGACGCTGCGCCATGCACCGGAAATGGCCTCGCCCGCATAAATTGCCTTTTTACCTGTCAACATGGATTTGACCAGGTTTTTCTTGAACACCAGACCAATAGCCAGCACGGCACACACATGCACCAGAACCAATCCCATCAGTATGTTTGCCATCGCTTCATGGATCTCTTCAAAAGCCTCGCCGCCAATTCCTTCATAATTCGCGTAACCGCTGGCAACCGTTGCGCCAATCAATACCAGCATTGCCACGATTGCCAAAGCCCCGACGGGATTATGACCAACATGGTGCTCCGGTTTTCCGGACACATACGAAATGAGTTGGGATTTAATCGCGGCTGGCCCTTTAACAAATTGGCGAAAACGTGCATAACGTGTTCCTGCAACGCCCCAAACCAGCCGAAAAGCGAGCAATACGGCCATCGTATAACCAAAACTGACATGCCAGAGTTTCCACACTTCGCTTTCTGCCGTTAACCACGCACCGGCAAAACATAGCACCAAAATCCAGTGGAATAGACGTGTGGGCAAATCCCACACCAAACCTTCCTGTTTTATTTGCGTATTCATCGCGGTATCCTCACTTCGTCTTCTTCAAAAATCCCCTTTGCCGCCCGCTGATGGCAGGCAACACAATTAGCGCGACTTTTCACCGCAGTGCGTGTCCAGACGGCAGATCCGATTTCTCTATGCTTGCGCACGAACCACGCCGTAGACGTAATGCGGTTATCCGGCGGCGCCTCATTGAAACGGCGCGTGCTGGCACCATGTTTTTGCAGCCAGGTCGAAATCTCTTTCACTGATTTTTCATCGATACTCGCATCGCTTCCATAATGATTTTCCAGAGAGTTCATGAGCCGATTCCATGCAGGCGCGGGCAACAGCCCCGGTGCGTAGGCCACATGGCATGCTGCGCACTCGCTCGTGTACGACTTGAGCACAACTGCTGGCATGCCGATATCGTCGGCCCACACGACCAAAGGCAGCCAGGTAACGCTGAACACGAACAGCCGTCGCGCCAACCCAGTGCGCCATATTCCATTCCTGAATGAAAAATTTTGCATGACAGGCTCCTATTTAATACTCATTAACCAGGCCAGAATATCGGCCTTCTCCTGCGTGCTGCACTCACGCGACGCGACGTCTTTGCAATTGCGTTTAAACCATTTTTCCGATTTGGCCAGATCAGTAAACCGCGCAGCATTCGCCGCCGGCGCGAGTGGTTGGATAGGTTTTCCTGTCACGATATGTTCAGTCACTTTATCCGGACGACTGGTGTGGCAGCTTGCGCAACTCCATTCACGTCCGTGTCTGGAATTGAAAAATTGCTCGCCACGCTGAACCGATGCAGGCCCGGCATTCGCCTCAAAATTTTTCAGCATGCTCTGAGGCGTTTCTGCCCAGCCTGACCCGGCCATCAACAATAAGAAAAGAATCGGAAGCGTTTTCATGATTTCAATCGGCAAGTTGGAAATGTGCCCAGCTTGCTATTCAAATCTTAAGAGATGCTTATGCCTGGCGACGCGATTGAACGAAATGACTATTTATCGGCTTTCCGGACTGCCGAGCAAAATTCAAAAGCGCTGCTCTGATTGTCAATTACGGATTTCCAAAGAGCCGCTCCGAATTGATGAATTTTCTCGCAAGCTTTTGATTATTCAGAATAATTTCCCATCACCACGAGCAAGCTCAGGTACTTTCCGGTACAATCGCGCCCATGAAACCGATGCCGAAAAACCTGTTCTCCTTTCCCCGCTACCGCAATGATGTCGGCGGCGATCGCCCTGCCCCTTTTCTCCCTATGTCGCGTGCCGAAATGGATGCGCTGGGCTGGGATAGCTGTGATGTTATTTTAGTTACCGGCGATGCCTATATTGACCATCCGAGTTTCGGCATGGCCTTGATCGGTCGCTTGCTTGAGCATCACGGGTTTCGCGTCGGCATCATCAGCCAGCCGGACTGGCACTCGGCCGATGCGTTTCGTGAACTAGGCAAACCGAATCTGTATTTCGGGGTGACCGCAGGCAATATGGACTCTATGGTCAACCGGTATACCGCTGACCGCAAAATCCGCTCCGAAGATGCGTACACGCCGGACGGCGACCGCACGAAACGCCCCGATCGCGCACTGGTCGTGTATGCGCAACGCGCACGCGAGGCTTTTCCCGATGCCAACGTCGTTGTCGGTAGTATCGAAGCCAGTCTGCGTCGCATCGCCCATTACGATTACTGGTCCGATAAGGTCAGGCGCTCGGTACTGCCAGATTCGAAAGCGGACATTCTTTTATTCGGCAACGCCGAACGAGCCTTAATCGACCTGACCCACAGGCTGGCGGCAGGCGAAGCAATCAAGGATATCCGCGACCTGCGCGGTACCGCCTTCATGGTGCCGCGCGACTGGTTGCCGGACGAGGAATGGACGGAAATCAATTCCGTCAAAATCGACACGCCATGCAAAATCGACGGCCATACCGACCCGTATGCAATGACACCGCAAGAAGGCGCCAAGTGTGCGACGGGCGATGCAGCGGCACCAACAACAAGCCTGACCAACTCAGAAGCCATACCCAAAGCTGACGTGGTGCAACAACAGGCCATCCGCATCATGAGTCGCGAAGAACGCCAGCTGATGCTCAAAAATAAACAGCATAAATCCGTGATCCGCTTGCCGTCGTTTGACGACGTCAAGGACGATCCCGTTATGTATGCACATGCATCGCGCGTTTTCCATCTGGAAGCCAATCCCGGCAATGCAAAAGCTTTGCGACAAGGTCATGGTGACCGTGACGTCTGGCTGAACCCACCGCCGCTGCCGCTGGCAATGGACGAAATGGATGGCGTCTATGATCGCGCCTATGCGCGCGGTCCGCATCCTTCGTATGGCAAGGCCAAAATCCCGGCATGGGAAATGATACGTTTCTCGGTCAACATCATGCGCGGCTGTTTCGGCGGCTGTACTTTCTGTTCGATTACGGAGCATGAAGGCCGGATTATACAAAGTCGCTCTGAACCATCGATCTTGCGCGAGATTGAAGAAATCCGCGACAAGGTCAAAGGCTTCACCGGCACGATTTCCGACCTCGGCGGCCCGACAGCCAATATGTACCGCCTTGCCTGCAAGGACAAAAAAATCGAAGAATCCTGCCGTCGCTTGTCCTGTGTGTATCCTTCGATCTGTTCCAATCTGGGGACTGATCACAGCAAGCTGATTTCGATTTACCGCAAGGCACGCGCGATTCCTGGCATCAAAAAAATTCTGATCAGTTCCGGCTTGCGCTACGACCTGGCAGTACGCTCTCCTGAATACGTCAAGGAACTGGTCACACATCATGTCGGCGGTCTGCTGAAAATCGCACCTGAGCATACCGAGGCCGACACCTTGTCGAAAATGATGAAACCCGGCATCGGCAGCTATGACGAATTCAAAACCATGTTCGACAAATATTCGCGCGAAGCTGGTAAAGAGCAATACCTGATTCCTTATTTCATCGCTGCACATCCCGGCTCGACTGACGAAGACATGGTGAATCTGGCGATCTGGCTCAAGAAAAACGATTTCAAGCTTGATCAGGTACAAACTTTTATGCCGACGCCGATGGCGCTGGCGACCACGATGTACCACACGCGCAAAAATCCGCTGAAGAAAATCAGCGCCGATTCGGAAATTGTCGAAACCGCACGTTCCGGCAAAATCCGCAAATTGCACAAAGCATTATTGCGTTATCACGCTCCGGAAAACTGGGAAATCATCCACGAAGCATTGCTGCGCATGGGCCGGCGCGATCTGATCGGCAGTGGGCCACGCCATTTGATCCCGGCTCGTCAGCCCGTCGTCCCTCTGGAAATATTGGAAAACGGTATCGCGAATGGTCGTCGCGTTGCCGCACCTAAAGTCAATACCTACGGAAAAAAACCGCCGGTACGCAACGCAGCAGGCGCGCCAACCGGTGCACGCAAAGCGGCAAGTACCACGCCTGGCTCGCTTGCCTACAAATCTGCCAGGCCGAAAACGGCAACAACCAAATCCGGCCGCCGCTGAAGCATTTAATTTTTCGCATTGAAAAAGCTGCCGCAGTTCTGGCAGCTTTTTTTTATTGCGCTATCTTTATCGTCGTTTGACTGAGGTAGAATCAATTGACCGGTTACAAGCATTTTTCATTACCCACGTCTGGAGGCACTATGAAACATATGAAAACCGTCTTAATCCTTGAGCATACCGAGGAAGTGTTTGACAAGCTCACCTGTGACGTCTGCGGCGCCGAATCGCACTGGGATGAAAACTGGAGCAATAACGAAAACGAAAAAGTGAATACCACCATTTCACTCGAAGAAGAAGACTCCCGTCCGAGCGGCGGCCAATCCAAGCTGACGCAGTACCATATCTGCCCAACCTGCTTCAAAGAACACCTGGCAAAATGGATAGAAAGTCATAAAAATACGAAACCGACCATCACCACATCTGTCTGGTAACAGTCCGGAATTTCGAGCAACACCTAATCAGGCTAATTAGCGCTTTAAGCGACAGCACGAGGTATAATGCAAGGTTTGATTGCATTAGAAAAGCCATATCATGGAAGCTGAACGTCTAAATAGCCTGTCCTCCCTGCTCACGGATCTGACTGCCCGTGAAGCTGAACTCCGGAGGTATCTTTGACTTCGATGTCAAATCGGAGAAATTAGAACAAGTCAACGCCGAACTCGAAGACCCCAAGGTCTGGGACGATCCCAAACGTGCGCAAGCACTCGGCAAAGAAAAAAAATCCCTGGAAGCCGTCGTTGATACGCTGATCAAAGCCGATGCTGGCTTGCGCGATGCCAACGACCTGTTCGAGATGGCGCGTGAAGAAGGCGATGACGACACGCTCGAATCCATAGAGCAAGATGCGCAACACCTGAAAGAAATCGTCGAAGGCATGGAATTCCGCAGGATGTTTAATAATCCTATGGATCCAAACAACTGCTTTATCGATATTCAGGCGGGTGCCGGCGGCACGGAAGCGCAAGACTGGGCTTCGATGTTGTTGCGTCAATACCTGCGCTATTGCGAACGCAAAGGATTTAAAGTTGAAATTCTTGAGCAATCTGACGGCGAGGTCGCTGGCATCAAGACCGCCACGCTGAAAGTTGAAGGTGAATATGCCTACGGCTTTTTGCGCACCGAAACCGGTGTGCACCGCTTGGTACGCAAATCGCCCTTTGACTCAGCGAATGGCCGCCACACATCGTTTTCGAGTTTGTTCGTCTACCCAGAAGTGGACGAATCGTTTGAAATCGACATCAATCCGGCTGACGTGCGCGTCGACACCTATCGCGCGTCCGGTGCCGGTGGTCAGCATATTAATAAAACCGATTCCGCTGTGCGCCTGACGCACGGCCCTTCCGGCATTGTTGTGCAATGCCAGAATGATCGCAGTCAGCATCGCAACCGCGCAGAAGCCTGGGAAATGCTGAAAGCCAAGCTGTTTGAACTGGAACTGCGCAAACGCATGAGCGAAAAACAAAATCTGGAAGATTCCAAGACCGATGTCGGCTGGGGTCATCAGATTCGTTCTTATGTTCTGGATCAGTCGCGCATTAAAGATTTACGTACCAATTTTGAAATGGGTAACACCAAGGCCGTGCTGGATGGCGACCTCGATGGATTTATTGCCGCCTCGCTGAAACAAGGCGTCTAAAAGCTAAGGGAAGAATACATGTCCGAACCGACACAACAAGCAGCAGCGCCAGCCGACCTAGCGCAAGATGAAAACTCCATCATTGCAGAACGCCGCGCCAAGCTCGCCGCAATCCGCGCGCAAGGCGTCGCCTTTCCAAACGATTTTCGTCCACAGCACAAAGCGGCCGATCTGCAAGAGCAATACGGCACCATAGGTCGCGAAGAACTGGAGACCATGAACGTCGAAGTCAGCGTCGCTGGCCGCATGATGCTCAAACGTGAAGCGGGTAAGAAAGCCGCTTTCGCGACGCTGCAAGATGCCTCCGGCCTGAAAGCCGATGGCCGCATCCAGCTGTATGTCACGCTGGATAAAACCGGCGAAGCGGCAATGGAAGCATTCCGTCATTACGATCTGGGCGATATCCTCGGCGTCGAAGGTGTACTGTTCAAAACCAAGACCGATGAATTGACAGTCAAAGTCACGACACTGCGCTTGCTGACCAAATCACTGCGCCCGTTACCGGACAAATTCCACGGCCTCGCCAATCAGGAAACCAAGTACCGTCAGCGTTATGTCGATCTGATCATGAGCGAAGAGACGCGCCGCACGTTTAAAGCGCGTACCGCAGCCATGACTTCCATTCGCAATTTCATGGCCAGCCATGAATTCATGGAAGTCGAAACGCCAATGCTGCACGTGATCCCGGGGGGCGCTGCGGCAAAACCTTTCATCACACATCACAATGCGCTGGACATGGAAATGTACCTGCGCATCGCTCCTGAGCTGTACCTGAAACGCCTGGTGGTCGGTGGCTTTAACCGCGTGTTTGAAGTCAACCGCAATTTCCGCAATGAAGGTGTCTCGCCACGCCACAATCCGGAATTCACGATGATGGAATTCTATGCAGCCTATGTCGATTACAAATGGCTGATGGATTTCACCGAACAAGTCATACGCAAAGCCGCTGAAGATGCACACGGCACAGCTGTGCTGACGTATCAGGGCAAAGAACTTGATTTGTCGAAACCGTTCGAACGATTGACGATTGTCGGTGCCATCAACAAATACGCGCCGCAATATACGAACGAGCAATTGCATGATGCTGAATTCATTAAAGTGGAACTGTTG
>JAGWUK010000877.1 GCA_028868455.1 Burkholderiales bacterium
CAGTTGCAATCCGACAGCGGCCTGATAATCCGCCAACACCCAGACACGATACGGATCATCTCCCATTTGGTTGAGCTGAGCGATCACAAACTGTATCGATGCTTTGTCCAGCCCGGCGAAAGGATCGTCGAGCAAGTTAAGCGTCGCACCCGCAGCAAATGCAGCAGCCAGCCAGACTTTCCGCTTGCTGCCAGTCGACAGCATGTACAAGTGCTTATGCAAATGCGGCACCAGTGCCAGGCCTTGAACTGCCGCATCGAGCTTCGCGGCGTCGAAATGCTGGAAGCGCGTTTTCAGTGACGCAAAATAGTCCGACACGATGACTTGTTCATATTCCTCATTGCGCGGATTCATCCAGTAAACCTGGCGACGGTATTGCTCAGCATGCACCGAGGCATCGACACCCTGCAATTGAATTTGCCCCGACGCCGCTGGCAATTCACCCGCGAGTATTTGCAGCAAACTGCTTTTACCGCGTCCGTCACCGCCACGCACCAACGTGACACCGGCCGGAATGTCCGCTGACCAGTCTTTAAATAATGGGCAATCCGGATAAGAAAAGTGCATCTGACGCACTTGCAAAAGAAGAGGCGAGGAATGGTGCATAGGATAAGAAATCAACTCTGTTCAATGATCAAGCCAGCCATGCGCAGCGACTCTACGCGATGCGCGCATGGCAAAAGGATAGAGTCGCTATTATCCCTGAAGCGTTGGACAATTTGTTAGTAGCAGCGCGGCCAGCGCAGCTGCTAACAAGATGCACTACCGGATTCAGGCAAGATGCACAGAAAAACCAGACTGATCCGGCGCCAAGTCTGCGCGCAAAGTCAGTTGAGGAATGTCATAGTCGCCGCCGTTTTGCTGGCGATATGGCAAAGGTGGCGTACTCGCCAGATCATCCAGTCTTTGCCCCAATGCCTCACGTATCTGGGCAAATCGCTCATCGTTGACTTTATTGGTCCGGTACGCAACAAATGGCGGCAACACATCGAATCCGGGGTAATACAACATGCCATGCTGGATAGGAAACAAAACATCGTTGATCGGCCCATTGATTCCACGCGGACTGTAATGCGACTCCCACCCACCGGTAGTAACAACCAACATGGCGCGCTTCCCCTGCATCACCCCTTCGCCAAAACGGATGCCCCAGCGCTTATCAGAATGTTCGCCCACACCATATGCATAGCCATTCGCATAAACGCGATCGAACCAGCCTTTCATGATGGCCGGCATGGAATACCACCAAAGCGGAAACTGAAAAATGACCACGTCTGCCCACAGCAACTTTTCCTGTTCGGCCACAATATCCGGGCTTTGTCCATTGTTTTCGTACGCGTGCCTGGAGTCCAGCGCTGGAAAAAAACGCTCCCCGTCTTGTCTTTTCATGCTGTCGTCAGCATCGACCTGCGCTTTCCATTTCATCGCATACAGATCCGACACCTTGACCGCATGCCCGGCATCCTGCAAATGATGGATAGAAAAATCCTTCAACGCACCGTTCAATG
>JAGWUK010000119.1 GCA_028868455.1 Burkholderiales bacterium
ATGCCGTGGACAACAGGCAGAGGTGCTGCTAACAATCCTTGCGCAAAAGCCTGACGCAGGATTTCTTCAGTAAAGCCGCACCAGCTGGTGTGACCGGTTGTGCTCAGGTGGTATAGCCCACTATGCTGTTTCCACCAGGCTGCGGCATCGTGAGCGGTTGCAATTTGTTGGATCAATGTTGTGCTGACTTCGGCAATCCAGGGAGCCGATGTAGGCGCACCCCATTGATCGTTGACGATGCGCAATTCCTTGCGTTCCTTGGCAAGACGCAGCATTGTCAGCAGGAAGTTTTTGCCAGTCATGGAATACACCCAGCTGGTTCTTAAAATCAGATGACGACAGGCACTTGCCTGAATCGCCTGTTCGCCTGCCAGTTTGGTCTTCCCATATACATTCAGCGGATTGCAGGCATTCTGTTCGCTGTAAGCGTGCAATTGACCTTCGGCATCACGCAGACTGCCGTCAAATACGTAGTCCGTCGAATAATGGATGAGGCCTATATCCAGTTTTTTTGCCTCGTCGGCCATGATGCCAGGCGCAATGGCATTGATTTTTTCTGCCAGATCAGGCTCACTCTCGGCCTGATCCACTGCGGTGTATGCCGCAGGATTAACGATCAGCTCGGGTCTGACGGTCTGGATGTACTCCGCAATCTGGTCGGTGCGGCTTAAGTCCAGTTCTGAGCGCGTTGGCGCGACGACGGTGTGATGTTGGCTGAGATTTTTTTTCAATGCCTGACCGAGTTGGCCAGTCGTACCAGTCAGCAAAATTTTCATTCAAATACCTCGGCCTCGGCGAGAGACTTGCCGAGCTGGTCTTTGCCAGACATGGTCGGCGTCGTGTCGATTGGCCATTGTATGCCGACGCTGGCATCATTCCATTGCAGGCAGCGCTCGTGCTCAGGTGCCCAGTAATCGGTCGTTTTGTACAGAAACTCTGCCTTATCGCTGGTCACGACAAAACCATGCGCAAATCCAGGCGGTATCCACAGTTGTCGCTGATTTTCAGATGACAGCGTTACACCGGTCCATTGGCCAAAGCGGGGTGAACTTCTGCGTAAATCTACGGCGACATCGAAGACTTCACCAGCGATAACGCGCACCAGCTTGCCTTGCGCCTGACGAATCTGATAGTGCATGCCACGTAAGATATTTTTGGCAGACAGCGAGTGATTGTCTTGCACAAACTGCACATTCAGTCCGGTCAGGTTGGCGAATGTTCTGGCATTAAAGCTTTCAAAGAAAAAACCTCGCTCGTCGCCAAACACCTTGGGCTCGAGTATCAGTACTTCCGGTAAGTTGGTGGCAATCGCTTTCATCTGTAGGTCTTTTGGTTCAGTAATTTGAGAAGGTATTGCCCGTATTCGTTTTTCTTCAAAGGCTGTGCCAACTGTTCCAGTTGACTGTCATTGATGTATTGGCGGCGATACGCGATTTCTTCAGGACAGGCCACTTTCAATCCCTGCCGCTTTTCTATCGTGGCAATAAACTGACCTGCTTCCAGCAGGGACTCGTGTGTTCCCGTATCTAGCCAGGCCATACCGCGCCCCATCAGTTCAACGGTTAATTCACCTTTTTTCAGGTAAACATTGTTGACATCGGTAATTTCCAGTTCGCCGCGTGCAGACGGTTTGATACTGGCTGCAATATCGCAGACTTGCTGATCATAAAAGTACAGGCCGGTCACCGCGAAATTGGATTTAGCTTGTCGCGGTTTTTCTTCTATGCTGATGGCTTGACGATTTGCATCAAATTCGACAACGCCATAACGTTCAGGATCATGCACATGATAGGCAAAGACCGTCGCACCGTGCGCCTGCTGGTCAGCCTGCCGCAGTTGCGACTCGAAATCATGACCGTAATAAATGTTATCGCCGAGTATCAGTGCTGACGGCGAATTTCCGACGAATTCACGACCAATAATAAATGCCTGAGCCAGCCCGTCTGGCGAAGGCTGCACGGCGTACCGAAGATTGATGCCCCACTGCGACCCATCGCCCAGAAGTTCAGAAAATCGCGGTGTGTCCTGCGGTGTCGAAATTATCAGAATATCGCGTATCCCTGCCAGCATCAGCGACGTCAGCGGATAGTAGATCATCGGCTTGTCGTATACCGGCAGCAATTGTTTGGAAATTGCCTGCGTTACCGGATACAGTCGCGTGCCGGATCCCCCTGCAAGAATGATGCCTTTGCGTGCTGTCATATTGGCGGTCGTCATGCTTGTTCCTTGCTGTTGTATTGCAGGTCAACCCATTTCATGTAGTCGCCGGATTGCACTTGACTGACCCAGGTGTCATTGGCCAGATACCATTCGACGGTCTTGCGCAAGCCCGTGGCAAAGGTCTCTGCTGGCTTCCAGCCCAGTTCTTTCTCGATTTTTCTGGCATCAATGGCGTAACGCTTGTCATGGCCGGGCCTGTCCGTAATATGTTTGATCTGATTACGGTAGCTGCCGCTGTGCTTTGGTTGCAATTCATCAAGCAAATCGCATAGGGTATGCACTACGCTGAGATTGGTTTGCTCGTTCCAGCCGCCCACATTGTAGGTTTCTCCTGGTTTGCCTTCTTCAAGAACGCGGCGTATTGCGGCACAATGATCCGTCACATACAGCCAGTCGCGGATTTGCTGGCCATCGCCATAGACAGGTAAGTCTTTACCGGCGCGTGCATTGGTAATGATCAGTGGAATCAGTTTTTCCGGGAAATGGTAGGGGCCGTAATTGTTTGAGCAATTGGTCGTTAAAACGGGTAAGCCATAGGTGTGGTGATAGGCTCGCACCAAGTGATCGGATGCTGCCTTGGTGGCAGAATAAGGGCTATTCGGTGCATACGGTGTTGTTTCGCAAAACGCGGGATCGGTAGCTGACAGGCTGCCATACACTTCATCCGTAGAAACATGCAGGAAACGGAATTCAGTTTTTTCAATCGCTGACAAGGTTTGCCAATAATTTCGTGCTGCTTCCAGCAAACTGAATGTGCCGTTGACGTTCGTTGTGACAAACGCTGCCGGTCCGTGGATGGAACGGTCAACATGACTCTCTGCTGCAAAATGAAGGATGGCGCGTGGCCGGTGTTCGGCTAACAAGGCGGCAAGCTTGTCGCCGTCATTGATGTCACCCTGTACAAATATGTGTCTGGCGTCGTCGCGCAAGCTGGCGAGATTGTTTAAATTGCCAGCGTAGGTCAGTTTGTCGTAATTCAATACAGCTTCGTCGGACTGTGCGAGCCAACTTAGCACAAAATTGGCGCCGATAAATCCCGCGCCGCCAGTGACGACAATCATGCCTTACCCCTTTATAAATCGCGTATTACTGAAAACAGGCGATTTTACTTGAGATGAGGCCAGTTTCGTTCGTATTCGTGCTGTTTAAAAATGAAACATCCGAGAATTCATCTAAATTCAGAATGTGACCACATTACGTCATATCTGATTGCGCAAGACAAATCCATACAGTGATCGCCAAGGTATAGGCAAACAGTAAAAGGGAAATAAGAGCGAGCTTCATGATCAGCTTCTCCTCTTTTCAGAAAGTCGTACTTTATATATTAGGGCGTAAAATGCGCGTTTGCCGTAATGATTTGTGTAAATTTTGTTACGGATTGTATTCAGGTGTCACGCACTTGTGGGCATGTCATTATGATAATGAAAAAAAAGGCGAATAGCCCTTGATTAAATAGGTTTATGCCCTCAATTGAATGGGCAACGTATTTTGACGGGAGAGTAACAATGCAAGAGCAAGAAAATCAGCAAATGAGTGATGCGGCATCGGTCAATGCAGGCAAGCAAGAGCAGGTAACCGAGAATGTTAATCCGGCGGAAGCGCCTGCCGTCCCTGGCCCGGAACAGCAAATTGCCGATTTGGAAGCAAAGGTAGCCGAGTTGCAAGATGCATTTATGCGTGCCAAGGCTGAAGGAGAAAACATCCGTCGACGTGCACAGGAAGACATCAGCAAAGCCCATAAGTTCGCGATTGAAGGATTTGCTGAAGCAATGGTGCCTGTAAAAGACAGCCTGGAAATGGCGCTGAAGGTGGAAACTCCTTCCGTTGACTCATTGAAAGAGGGCGTGGAAATGACGCTCAAGCAGTTGAATGCAGCATTTGAGAAAAACCGTCTTCTGGAAGTAAGTCCGGTCCAGGGAGAAAAACTTGATCCTATGAAGCATCAGGCAATTTCTATGGTGCCAGCAGAGCAAGATGCAAATACTGTTGTGACAGTATTGCAAAAGGGTTATACCATTGCCGACCGCTTGTTGCGTCCAGCATTGGTTACTGTAGCGCAAGGTAAGTAAAAAACGTAAAAAAACGGGCGAAAATGGCTTGAAAAGCGCTGTTTTTACCCTATATCCGAAACAGACGAGCTAAAACCGCTGATATTTGTGTGATAGCTCACCAACATTGACAAAAAAATCTACATTCTGAGGGAATTATCATGGGAAAAATGATTGGTATTGATTTGGGTACAACCAATTCTTGCGTGGCGATCATGGAAGGCGGTCAGCCAAAAGTGATCGAAAATGCAGAAGGCGCGCGTACTACCCCTTCCATCATTGCATATCAGGAAGATGGCGAGATTCTGGTTGGCGCATCGGCCAAACGTCAGGCCGTGACGAATCCAAAAAACACCCTGTTCGCGGTAAAGCGTCTGATCGGTCGTAAATTCGAAGAAAAAGAAGTGCAAAAAGACATTGGTCTGATGCCTTACTCGATCAGCAAAGCCGACAACGGAGATGCTTGGGTATCTGTACGCGACAAAAAACTGGCTCCGCCACAAATTTCCGCTGAAGTTTTGCGCAAAATGAAAAAAACCGCCGAAGATTATCTCGGTGAAGAAGTGACTGAAGCCGTGATCACGGTTCCGGCGTACTTCAACGATGCGCAACGTCAGGCAACTAAAGATGCTGGCCGTATTGCTGGTCTCGACGTTAAACGTATCATTAATGAACCGACAGCTGCGGCGCTGGCTTTTGGTCTGGACAAAAAAGAAAAAGGCGATCGCAAGATTGCTGTGTACGATTTGGGCGGCGGTACTTTCGACGTTTCCATTATTGAAATTGCTGACGTTGACGGCGAAATGCAATTCGAAGTTTTGTCGACCAACGGCGACACCTTCCTCGGCGGTGAAGATTTTGATCAACGTGTGATCGATTACATCATTGAAGAATTTAAAAAGATCAACGGTCTGGACTTGTCCAAAGATCCTATCGCCTTGCAACGTATCAAAGCTTCTGCTGAACGCGCAAAAATCGAATTGTCGAGTGCACAGCAAACCGAGATCAACGAGCCTTACATCGCTATGGCGAACGGCGCGCCAGTGCATTTGAACTTGAAAATTACGCGCGCCAAGCTGGAGGCGCTGGTTGAAGAATTGATTCAAAAAACGGTAGAACCATGTCGTCTCGCGATTAAAGATGCTGGCGTTAAAGCATCCGATATCGATGACGTGATTTTGGTCGGCGGTATGACACGCATGCCGAAAGTACAAGAAGCCGTCAAAGAATTCTTCGGCAAAGAACCGCGTAAAGATGTTAATCCAGACGAGGCAGTAGCGGTTGGTGCGGCGATTCAGGGCTCGGTTCTGTCCGGCGATCGTAAAGATTTGTTGTTGCTGGACGTCACTCCTTTGTCTTTGGGTATCGAGACTTTGGGCGGTGTGATGACCAAGATGATCCAGAAAAACACCACGATCCCGACCAAATTCAGCCAGGTCTTCTCTACTGCGGATGATAATCAGCCTGCGGTCACGATCAAAGTGTATCAAGGAGAACGTGAAATCGCAGCTGGCAACAAAGGTCTGGGCGAATTCAATCTGGAAGGCATCCCACCGGCAGCACGTGGTACACCGCAGATTGAAGTCACTTTCGATATTGATGCCAATGGTATTTTGCATGTCGGCGCAAAAGACAAGGCGACTGGTAAAGAAAACAAGATCACCATCAAAGCCAACTCTGGTTTGACTGAAGAAGAAATCCAGAAAATGGTGAAAGATGCAGAACTGAACGCGGAAGAAGACAAAAAGGTCAAGGAACTGGCCGAGTCCCGCAATCAGGGCGATGCAATGGTGCATTCAACCAAGAAAGCCTTGGCTGAGCATGGCGACAAACTGGACGCTGGTGAGAAAGAAAAAATCGAAGCAGCAATCAAGGAACTGGAAGATGTATTGAAATCCGGCGATAAAGCGGAAATTGATACAAAACTCGGTGCATTGTCGACCGCATCTCAAAAACTGGGTGAGAAGGTCTACGCTGACATGCAAGCACAACAAGCTGCTGCTGGTGCCACAGGTGCCGCTGGAGCTGGTGGTGCATCGGACGCAAAACCTGCTGACGGTGATGTTGTTGATGCAGACTTCAAAGAAGTCAAGGACAACAAGTAATTTATAGTCTGACGGGATTCCCGTCATTACGCGCCGGGTGGCTCGCGATTGCGGTGCCTGCCCGGCGTTTGCGCTTAACAACGAGGTTAACAAGAGATGGCGAAGCGTGATTTTTACGAAATTCTTGGTGTAGGTAAAAACGCCTCCGAGGATGAGATCAAAAAGGCATATCGCAAACTGGCGATGAAACATCATCCGGATCGTAATCCGGATAGCAAAGTTGCGGAAGAAAAATTCAAAGAAGCCAAAGAGGCTTACGAGATGCTCTCCGACAGCCAGAAACGTGATGCTTATGACCGCTACGGTCACGCGGGCGTTGATCCAAATATGGGCGGCGGAGGCGGTGGCGCTGGTGGTTTTGCAGATGCATTCGGCGATATTTTCGGGGATATTTTTGGCGGCGGGCGTCGCAGTGCTGGCCCTCAGGTTTATCGCGGTGCGGATTTACGCTATAACCTTGAAATTACGCTGGAACAAGCTGCGAATGGGTTTGATACTACTATTCGCGTACCGAGCTGGGATGAGTGCGATACATGCCATGGTTCTGGTGCGAAGCCTGGAACATCGCCAGTGACATGTACTACTTGTGGAGGACACGGCCAGGTACGCATGCAGCAAGGTTTATTCAGCATTCAGCAGACCTGTCCGAAATGCCACGGTACCGGAAAAATGATTCCAGAACCTTGCACCACATGTTCTGGTGTCGGACGCATTAAACGTAACAAGACACTGGAAGTCAAAATTCCTGCTGGGATTGATCACGGTATGCGCATTCGCTCTTCAGGAAACGGCGAACCAGGTGTCAATGGTGGCCCTCCGGGCGATTTGTACGTAGAGATTCATATCAAGCAGCATCCGGTTTTCCAGCGCGAAGGCGACGATCTTCATTGCGAAATTCCGATTTCTTTCGTCAAAGCGGCTTTAGGTGGCGACATCGAAGTACCGACGCTGAGTGGCAAGGCTTCCTTTACTGTGCCCGAAGGTACGCAATCTGGTAAGACTTTCCGCTTGCGTAGCAAAGGCGTCAAAGGCGTCCGCTCTGGCTATGCGGGTGATTTGTTCTGCCATGTTGTGATCGAAACGCCGGTAAAACTGACAGAAAAGCAGAAAGAATTGCTGCGCGATTTTGAACGACTGACAGTGGAAGGTGGTTCCAAGCACAATCCGCAAAGCAAGACCTGGATGGATAAAGTGAAGAAGTTTTTTGAGTAAACGCTGATTTCCTTTTGAAGTCTGAAAAAGAGCCTGTTTAATTCACTTTAAACAGGCTCTTGAATTTTTGAGTGCGTATTTCTTAAATATCGTATCGATAATGAATCCTGCCAATTCAGAAAAATCTTCGTAATCGCATGTCGATAACCATCTACATGGAAAAGCAATGGCGACGAGTGAAAATCCCGTCGTTTTTAAGCACTGAAAAACCGAACATGAATAAGATTTGATGGGGATTTGCGTTGGTTCAGGTGAATTTTTGATCTTGTTTTAGACTTTGGCGTAGGTGTCGAACAGTG
>JAGWUK010000120.1 GCA_028868455.1 Burkholderiales bacterium
CCCCAGTCTGCGATATCCGAAAAAAATGCATTTGCAACGAAAGGCAACTCGTTCACCCGAAATCCACCCAGTAGCGTCAAAGGATGCGCTTCCGTTCCCAGCGCCAGCAGCGCAGTCAAAGGCAAAGCAAAAAGTAAAGTCCACAATGCCAAATGCACGAGTCTGGAAAGGACATGCATCCATGTCGGCATCAGCAGCCTGGGCGCAGCTGGCCGCAGTGCAACCCAGACTAGCCGTAGCGATGTGAGCACGAATACGAGCATACCCAGAGACTCATGCCAAACGATGTCATTGCGTGTACCAGGGTCTATCCCCTCGTGCATCAATCGACCAAAGTTGCCGGGGCCTAAAACAAATGCCGCGACCACTACGAGCGCTGTGATCCAATGAAACGCTTTGCTGAGTTTGTCATATTGATCAGAATTATTTTGTTTCACGATATCACTACATTTAAAAATTTCTACTAGCGCAATACATAAGCATTTTCAATGCGAAATTCTCGCTGCGCGCTGCTTGAACAACAAGATAGCGATCAGCATGAAAGCAAGCAGCGCAGCCGATGCTGAATAACGACTCAGCGCCAATCCCCCTTCATTGAGAGGCTTGTCCAAAAAATCGCCGACCACAGCACCAAGAGGGCGGGTCAAAATAAACGCTGCCCAGAAAAGCATGGTATGCGAGAGTTTTGTCCAATAGTACGCTGCAACGACCACGGCCAACAATGTGCTGAACACGATAGCGCCACCACCGTAACCCAGGTCTGCGGTATCCGCCGTCCAATCGCCCAGCGCCGTTCCCAATGTCTGGGAAAACATAATTGTCACCCAATAAAACATCTCAGCCTTTGGCGAACTGACAGTACTTACCGAGATTGCGCCTAAGCTTCGATGCCAGATCAACAGTGAGCCGAACAATAAAGTCATCAGCAAGATCGTGCCACCAGCGTAGCCGATACCGAGAGATCGGTCGGCAAAATCGGCCAGCGTTGTCCCAACCGTGGTGGTGGCAATGATCGTCGCCCAGTAAAGCAAAGGCCGAAAAGTCCTGGCCTTCATTTGTGCAAAGACCGCCACCAGAAATAAGACAGAGAAAATCGCCGTACCAATCAGGTAACCCAGATTCATTGACATCGACACGGCATCGCCACCGGTTTCACCAAGCGTTGTCGCGGCAATTTTGATGATCCAAAACACGAGGGTGACCTCTGGAACTTTGCTCAAAACTTTTTCTGTTGAAGTATTCATCGCCATTCCTGTTCGCTGATTAAGGCTTCGCCTGAAGGGAGTCGAAAATACCCAGCAAATCGCTCATCGCCTTCTTACAGTCCGCCGGATGCGGTTCGTCTGCACGCAACGCACTGAGTGCACGGTCAATGGCCTTGTCGAGCACATGCCAATCATCGGCGGCACGAGGCTTCAAGCCAGCCTCCGCCGCATCCCATGCGATTTCCAGTTCCTTGATGCGTGCTTTGGCTGCGGGCAGATCGCCCTTGTCCACGATGACGGCAACGTCTGCGGCGATCTGCCGAAATGCCGACAGGTCTCCTAATTTGGACGCTGCCTTTGCCTGCGGCGCAGACATGCTCTGGCTTGGTGACACCGGCGCAGAACCGGCGACACCGGCGTCGTTAGGCTTTGAACAGGCTGTCGCAAACGCAACAAATGCGATAAGCGACAGTATGGCAAACGAGCGAGTCTGAGAAGTCAGAGAAAACTGTTGAGGCATGATGTATTCCTTGAATGATTGAGCGTAGATTATTCGACGGCGGTGGTGCTCATGCTGCGGCCAAAACTGAACTGCGCAACGGCCACCAGTATCACAATCACGCTCAGAAACAGTGCGCTGGTCCACATGGCGCCCATGCCGAAGCCGCCGTAGATTCTGGCCTGCGTCAGCAGGTCGCCAAGCGCGGCGCCAAACGGACGGGTCAGGATGTAAGCAATCCAGAATGTCAGCACTGCGTTACCCCCCATGCGCCATGCCATAAAAGTGATCGCAATCAGTGTGCCAAACGACACTGCTCCCCAGGTAAAACCAAGGCCAAGCGCTTCGGTCGCGAGGTCACCCGCCGCAGTTCCCAATGCAAACGTACAGAGAATGGCGGCCCAATAAAACAGCTCCCTGCGGCGCGTGCAAATCGCATGGATGGACAAACTGCGTTCAACCCAAAACCACAGCGCAAAAATCCCCGCCAGCGCCACAGCAAATGCCGCCGTGCTGGCATACAGACTTACGCCGAGTCCATCGGTGAGCAAGTCAGTAATCAGGGTGCCCACCACGCTGACCAGAACGACGGTGAGCCAGTAAATCCACGGCGTGTAACGCCGGGTGCGCAACTGCATGAGTAGCGCAACAAGCAACAGCACTCCCATCACGGTGCGCGTCACGCCTTGGCCAAAACCAGCGTTGACAGCCAGATAGTCAGCGCCAGTTTCGCCGACTGTCGTGGACATGATCTTGATGATCCAGAACGAGAGTGTCACTTCCGGTACTTTATTGAGCCAGTTTGATGCGGAAGACATGGTCAGCTTATTCATTATTTATTTCCTAAAAAAATAGCGGATTGTTCATGGGCTAAGTCTGACTGAGCAAACTTAGCCCAGCCATAGTCTCTCATTTGCGTACCCAGCCAATATAGATGAGTTTTCCGAACAAAATTTGATGAATCCTGAGCGCAACGGCGTAAATGGCAGGCAGATAGAGACTCCCGCCAAGTAATGCCAGCCATGCGCTCAGCACGGCGACCAAGGCCGCACCCACCATGTCCAACGGAAAATGTACGCCAAGATAAATACGCGCCCAAGCAACGGGCATCCCCAACAATACCAACACTAGTCCAGCCTGACACAGCGTTCGGTGCATCAGAAAACTAAAGGCAACCGCCCACAGAAGCGTCAGATGGTCGCTGGGAAAGGAAGAATCCGCCGCATGAGGAATCAGTGTATGACCGAGTCCAATCATGAAAGGACGCGGATGTTGCCAGACCAGCCCGATGATCTGGTTGATCAGCAAACCTGCCAATCCGGACACAGTCGCCTGAAGCAGATTCTTGCGGGTAAGTTCACCTCCGCGCAGCCAACCGATGCCGATGATGACCGGTAGCATCCAGATGGCGTACTCAGCAAAAAAAGTGGCGATGATCAGCAACAACGCGCTTGGATGCGCAGGTGCATTCAGCCAAAGAAATAGTGTGTGGTTGATGTATTCCATGAAGTCTCCCTAGCCGTATCACGCCTCAGGAATGATACGGCCATGTGGCAAGCAGTCAGTCCGGCTTGTCGTTGTCGTCATCCCGATCCGCTTTGTCTTCATCGGATGAAATAACCGTACCCTTGTCAGCATCGACCTTGACATCGAAGACCTTTGCGCCACTAACGACTTCCACGTCATACACCCAGCCGTGTTTCGAATTTTCATACTCGGCGCGCGATGCTTTGCCGTGTGCATGCAGTTCAGCCGTCGTGACGGCCTGAGCGAGCGGGATATTTGCCTTGGCAATGGACATGGCGTCATTTTCCATGACGCCATGAGCTGCATAGGCGACGGTGCTTGCTGCGGCGATGCCAGCAGCAAGCAAGAAAAATTTGCTAAAACGATTCATGATGGTTCTCCAAAAAACGCAGGTATTTGCGCAATGGAGAGATTACGGACGTTAACTTAGCTGGTACTGAGCGGCCACCCCAAAAACTTCACACGCCTGCTTTCACGATCTGGGTTACTTCTCTTTACACACTACTATTCAAGCAAAGAAACAGGGACTTATAGAAACCAGAGGCGTGCTCTCAAGCATGCATAGAGCAACCGTCACAGCAAGGCATGTAGTCCTTGATAGCCGACATATAAGCCAACCAGCACAATCAGCGCCCCCGAAAAATAAGGTGCCTTGCGCGCGAATTCGCCAAAGCCGCCCCAGTGTCTGGAAGCATGTTTCACGCTCAAGGCAGCCAGCGCGCCGGAAGCCACCATCGTCAACGCCAGACCGATGCTGAAGCACAGTACAAGGCTGGCGCCGAGCGCGATTTTTTTCAGTTGCAGGCACAGCAGCAAGACCGTAATCGATGCCGGACAAGGAATCAATCCCCCTGTCAGGCCAAATATGACAATCTGCGTCGTCGTCACTTCGCGATTCGCAAAACGGCGGCGGATGTCATTGGCATGCGCGAGTTCATGCGGATCTTGATAACCCGGCGCAGCGATGTCCAAACCTTCATAGTCACCGATTGCATGATGGTGATGTTCATGCTCGGCAAATTCCACATCATAGTCGTGGCTATGCTGTCCGTGTCCCAGGTGCAGGCGCGCGACAAATTCGTGCGGTTCGGGGATGATCTGTTCCGACTCGACAAACCCGTCGCGCTGAACAAAGCGGAAGCTCTGACGGCTGCCATCGGATCGCTCCGTCTCGATCCGCACCTGATCGGCGCTCCATGCGTCACCGCCATTCCCTTCCCTGTACAAGCGAAAGCGTGGCGGTACGCCAGCTTCGAACACTTCCAGCCGCACCACACCGTGACCAGTGTCGATGTACTTGCTCTCGTCATGGCCGTGATCGTGGTCATGATCATGATCGTGAAAACAGGCGTGTTGCTGCTGCCATGTACGCCAGATCATCCACGTCGCAACGCCAATGATGAGTAGCGCCGACGCCAATTGAAAATACGGTTCCGTCGCTTCCGCGTTCCAGTTGCGTCCGAAGTAAAGACCAGCCATGGCAACTGCCCATACCACGGCGGTGTGCGAGACCGTCGCCGAGAGCCCCAGCAATACGGCCTGCGCGAGCGTGCCACGAATCGCAACGATGAAGGCCGCCATCATGGTTTTGGAGTGGCCTGGTTCAAGTCCGTGCAACGCACCCAGCAAGATCGCGCTGGGAATAAATAACCAGGCATTGCCCTGCTGTAAAAGGGTAGAGAATTCGGTCATGATTGTTTTTTTTCACAGATATTTGGTAATGGCCTTGAACTCGCGGATGGTGTCGTCCGCGCTTTGGGTGCCTTCACGTACGGCGTGTTCAAGGCAATGGTCGATATGGTCGTGCACCAGCGTTTTTTTTGCATTGCTGATAGCGCTTTCGACAGCCTGAAGCTGCTGCGCGATATCCAGACAGTTGCGCTCCTCTTCGAGCATGGTAATGATGCTTTTGAGATGTCCCCCGGCGCGCTTGAGTCGTTTGATGATTTCTGGATGAGAGGCGTGTGTCGTCATTTTGGTATGATCCTATCCTGGTGGATAGGATCATACTGGAAAAATAAGCCGGTCGCCAGCGATCCCTCTCCGGCACCGCCTGAATGCATTTTCTGTCGCGCCGACGAAAACGCCGCCGGCCACCAACAAGGTGACCGGCGGCGTCAGGCCCTTTTGCAGTAGTCCACTCTTCGGCAGCGACGTATGCTGACCGAAAACAATGATCAGAAATCCATCACCAGTGAAACATGGTACTCACGCCCTGCTTGCGTGTAGGCATCGGTCACGGCAGATGTCGCGGCAACGCCTTGCACATCAGACCAGTTCCAGTATTTGCGATTGCTCAGATTACTGATGCCGGCATTGATGCGCAGATTTTTTTGCACGCGCCATTGTCCGGAGAGATCCAGCACCAGTGCCGATGGAATCGTGAATTGCAACACGCGTGGCGGTGCGGCGGGTTTGGGCAGATACGGGCTGTCGAGATCGCTGGCCATTTTTGCATCCTGATGTCTTGCATTCAATTGCAGATCCCAATGACTTGTCGAATACTGGATACCGGCGCTGAACTTGGCCGGGTCGATCGCATTCAGCGGCAAGCCGGTGCTGTCGTCACTGCCATGTGTTTTGCCGTAAGAAAATGGCGAACTGAGCTGTCCACCGGCGAACTGCCCCCAGATCAGTTTGCCCTTGACTTCAAATCCGCTGATGCTGGCCTTGTCGATATTCACCGTCTGAAAAATCGCCGGATCGCCGATGATGCCCTTGCCACCCAGCGGTTTTTTATCCACGATGAGGTTGTCATACTTGCCCTTGAACAGCGCAATATCGAGACTGAGCCTGTCCATCATGGCACGCAGGCCGATTTCAAGGTTACGGCTTTTTTCAGGCTTCAGGTCGGGGTTCGGCAACAGCACAGCAGGCACTGTGGCGCTGTCGAAGACACCGTTAATCTGGGTCGCGTTCGGCGCACGGAAACCGCCGGCGACATTGCCGAACAGACTGATTTCCGGTGTCAGGCGATACAACAGACCGAGCTTCGGTGACACGGCCGAGCCCGACAGCGATTTGGCCGGTGTTGCGGCCGGTGGCGAAAAGCCATCTTGCGTGCGCACGGCCAGATCGAACCGGTCATAGCGCACGCCCGGCGTGATGATCCATTTGCCAGCAAAGATTTCACTTTGCGCGAATACGGCCTGGCTGGAATCACGCGTATCGGGGAAATATTTGCGCGGTACGAAAGATGCATTGCCCGGATCGACACCGTCAAACCAGTTGCTGATGTCGGCGCGGCTGTAGTCAAAACCATAGCTCAGGCGGTGCGACAAGGCAGGCGAGAGTTTGAAAAGTTTATCGGCCTGAACAGAAAACTGCCAGCTGCGCTCGCCATAGCTGACATCGCGCAGGCGGTCGCCCAGCGCGTTGCGATGCGTGACGCCGGTTTCACGCGAACTCGCATCCTGATAACTGACCACGGTTTGCAGATGATCGGCATACGCGCTCGCCAATTGATAAGTGTCCACCAGCGTCATGCGGTTGCGCGTCATGCTCTTGTCTGCATGTTCACCAGTCACGGCAGAGGCGCTGGTCAGCGGCAATTTGGCGCGACTCGATAGCAGCTCGTATTCCGCATCCTTGTTCACATGTTCGAGCGTCAGGCTATGTTTTGCCCGACACTCGGCGAAAATATCAGCTTGGCCAGCAGCGCGTTACCGCGGTCGGTTTCCGGATTCGGCGTGGTGCGATCAACATTGGCAACATCGTTTGTTCCCATATTGTGCATGCCGCTGGCGTGATTGCCGGAGACGCTCAGTAACCAGCTCCATTGCGGATTGATGCGCCCTGCCAGCGTCGCTGCCAGCGTGGTGCCGTGATTGTCGCCATCGTAGGCGAAAGCGATCTTGCCGCCGAATTGTTTTTCCGGCTGGCCTTTTGGTTGCAAGAAATCCTGCGGTTCAAAGGTAATGAAATTGACCAGTCCCGCCAGACCATCGGAGCCATACAAGACCGATGCCGGACCGCGCACGATCTCGACTTGCCTGAGCAGCGTCAGTGCCAGCGTATCGCGTCCGAATGCATTGCTGCCGTTGATATAGCTGCGCGGCAGGCGGATGCCATCCACCAGCATCAAAACACGATTACCATCCTGACCACGGATATTGAAACCGGCGTTGTCATCGCGCCCGGTAGGATTGCCGACACCGGTCACGGTAAAGCGTGCCGGGGCACGTTTTACCGAAACATTCGGCAAGTTTTTTGCCATGTCGTGAATGTCGCTGATCTGCGCGCTTTCCAGTTGCTGGCTGTCGATGATGTCCATGGACAGCGGCAAATCCTCCAGCAATTGCGCATAGCGCGCGGCGCTGATGACCACGGTTTGCGTCCCCGCGGCGGCCAGTTGCACGATTGCTGGCGCGGAAGCTGGCGAAGCGGGCGGTGATGCCGTCGTTGGCGAGACCGCCGTCTGCGCCAGTGCCATAGAGCTACAGGCAATACCAATCAGGAAGGAAATTTTTTTCAGACAAAGTCCGTGGGAGCGCAGTGGATTTTCCATGATGAGTCCGGCGTGATGAATGATGCCACCAGTCTAAACATCGTCACTACAGTATCAATACGCATTCCGACGTAGCGACTAGTCAGGAAGAACTAGATGCATTTGCGCTAGAACAGACTTTGCTGACATAGAACCCGG
>JAGWUK010000121.1 GCA_028868455.1 Burkholderiales bacterium
CCGGTCGAAACAATGCCTGCGCCCCCCCATTCCGGCGAAGCAAATGCATCACTCCACGCGACGCACTCTGGCGCCGACAACTACAAAAACACATCTGCACCGCCGACCAATCCCGGCGTAGCCTCCACCACTGCTCTCAGCAATCGTCTTGCCGAATATATGTCGCCAGCGGATTTAAAGCTGGTCAAAGAAGCCTATCGTTTTTCAGACGAAATGCATCTTGGACAAGTACGCAAATCGGGTGAACCGTATATCTCTCATCCCATTGCAGTGGCGGAAATTTGCGCCGAATGGAAACTGGATGTGCAAGCGATCATGGCCGCGCTGCTGCATGATGTCATGGAAGATCAGGACGTCAAAAAAGAAGAGTTGATAGAACGTTTCGGCGCACCGGTCGCCGCACTGGTAGATGGTTTATCCAAGTTAGAAAAAATTGAATTCCAAAGCCAGATAGAAGCACAGGCGGAAAATTTCCGCAAAATGCTGCTGGCAATGGCCAGAGACGTGCGCGTCATCCTGGTGAAGCTGGCTGACCGCCTGCACAACATGCGTACGCTGGGCGTCATGGCACCAGAAAAAAAACGCCGCATTTCCCGCGAAACGATGGATGTTTACGTTCCGATTGCCCATCGGCTGGGCTTGAATAATATCTATCGCGAACTACAGGACCTGGCGTTCTCGCACCTGTACCCGATGCGTTACCGGACCATATCCAAGGCCGTCAAAGCTGCACGCGGCAACCGGCGCGAGGTGGTCAACAAGATCATGGAAGCGGTTAAAACAACCCTGCATGACGCCAAATTGCACGCGGACGTTTCAGGCCGGGAAAAAACGCTGTATGGCATTTATCGCAAAATGCAGGACAAGCACCTGTCTTTTTCCCAGGTGCTGGACGTCTACGGATTCCGGATTGTCGTGGACGATTTTCGCGACAGTTATTATGCCCTGGGCGTTTTGCATGCTTTGTATAAACCGATGCCGGGCAAGTTCAAGGATTACATTGCCATCCCCAAAACCAATGGCTATCAATCGCTGCATACGACCCTGATCGGCCCCTATGGCACCCCGGTCGAATTCCAGATACGCACGCAGGAAATGCATCATGTCGCCGAATCGGGCGTGGCTGCGCACTGGCTGTATAAAAACGACGAAGGCGTCCTGAACGACTTGCAACACCGCACGCATGCGTGGTTGCAATCGCTACTCGACATTCAAAAACAAACCGGCGATTCGGCCGAATTTCTGGAACACGTCAAAATCGATCTGTTCCCCGATTCGGTCTATGTGTTCACGCCAAAATCGAAAATTATCGCCCTGCCACGCGGTGCGACCGCACTGGATTTTGCCTACAATATTCACACCGATATCGGCGATCAGGCAATTGCCACGCGCATCAACCACGAACCTGTGCCATTGCGCTCTGAATTAAAAAATGGCGACATCATTGAAATCATCACGTCACCAAATTCACGCCCGACGCCAAACTGGCTGACCTATGTACGTACCGGCAAGGCGCGCTCAGCGATCCGCCATTATTTGCGCACGATTAATTTGACGGAATCGACCGAACTTGGCAAACAACTACTTGCGCAAGCACTGGTGGCAGTCAATCTGAACCCTGAGTTGCCAGACACATTGATTGAAAAATTCCTCAATGAGTCCAGCGCCAAACATATTGACGACATTTACACCGACATTGGTATCGGCAAACGCATGGCGGCACTGGTTGCACGGCATATTCTGGATCTGGTGGAAGACGATTCGTCATCCATTCCGTTCCAGCATTTTGGCGACAAGCAATCGGCAAAACGCGAACCTGTCATTATTTACGGCAGCGAAGGCGTCTCGGTTCAACTCGCACCTTGCTGTCTGCCAATTCCAGGTGACGCCATTATTGGTCAGTTAAAACGCGATCAAGGATTAGTCGTACATACCGACGATTGCGAACATGCCAAGCGCCTGCATATCAAAGAACCAGATCGCTGGATTGATGTGAACTGGGGCGAAGAACTGAACCGCCGCTTTGATTGCCGCATTGTCGTCACGGTCAATAATCAGGTCGGCGCATTAGCGCGCATTGCTGCCGAAATCGGCGAATCCGACGCCAATATCAGCAACGTCAACATGGACGATGGTGACGCCAACGACATGACGCATATCCGCTTCACCATTCAGGTCGAAGATCGCGCGCACCTTGCACGCATTATGCGCAATGTGCGCCACCTGAACGGCGTCATCCGCATAGAGCGGGAACGCGGCTAAAACCACGTATAAACATATACTCCCCTGATTTTTTTGAAAAATTAGCCCATTCCGCGCAACAATACTGCGGCTCCAGGAAATACTGAATGGGAGTATCCAATAGCATCATTCAGCAATGCCGTCAAATGCGCTCCCCGCCACAGCAACAGAACGACCGCACGATTGTTAATGCATGCGTTGATGTAATTTGCGCAGCCCCATCCATACCACGCCAGCGATGACAGGAATCAACAGACCCGTCAGCAATTCGGGATTCAATGGTGCGCCGAGTGCTTTCAGCGCTTTCATCCCATATTGAAATAGTCCGGCCACGTAATAGGTAATCGCCGCCACCGACAGTCCCTCGACGGCCTGCTGCAAACGCAATTGCTGCGCCGCGCGCTTATTCATGCTCTCCAGTATCTGACGATTCTGCCATTCCTGCACGATGCCGACACGCGTACGTAACAGATCATTTGTGTGCGCAATCCGTTCAGCGAGGGTTTCCTGCCGACGCATAATCGCTTCGCAGGTATTCATGGCTGGTGCCAAGCGGCGATCCATGAATTCTTCTATCGTCGGCATACCTTCAATACGCACTTCACGTAGTTCGTCGATGCGCGATTGCACGAGCCGGAAATACGCTTTCGAAGCGGAAAACCGATAACTGTTTTCGAGCGACAATTTTTCGACTTGCGCCGCCAGATCGGTGATCTGGTGCAACATGCTTTGCTCCGCATCCGTATCCGCCTGACCGCCGCTATTTTTCGTCATCGCTGCCGTCAGGCTCACAAGCTCGTTTTCAATGCCATTCAAAACGGGTGCGGCGCGTTGCGCATGTGGCAAACCCAACAATGCCATCATGCGATAGGTTTCAATTTCCAGCAGTCTTTGCACCACGCGCCCCGGTTGCTGCTCTAAAAACCCAAAGTCTTTGACAACGAAACGGCTGAAGCCATCGGCCTGTATCAAAAAATCCGTCCACACTTCGCCTCGCTGCAACACACCACTACCGATCAATACACCAGGCTCAAAAATCTGTCGCAACGATGCCGCGTCCTGCATTTCTGCATGTGCCGGCAACAAAGCCACATGCGTGGCGACCATGATTTTTCCACGCAATTCCAGCAACCATTGTTGCGGCAAATGGCGCAAGGGAACTTGCGAAAAAGCCTGATCGAAGCGCAAACCGGACAACGACATTGCCTGCAACCCGGTATTATTTTCGACGAATGAATACGTGGCAAATTCGGTATGGCATTCCCACTTCAGGCGAAAACGTCCGAAATCATAGAAAAAATATTTGGCATCCCCCGATGGGCTCGCGACACCAAAATGCGCACAGAATGCCGCCAGGATGGCTTGCTGTGTGCTGACATTGTCACCGCCGACGTGCGCATCGTCGCGCGCATACACGGCCAGATGCGTGACCACCTCCGGCGCTTGCAGGCGCAAAAATGGCCGTGAGTGAACTTCCGCTGCCAACGGAACACGTAAAGGATGATTCAACTGGGTATAAGCAATTGCCATAATGGTCAAAGGTAGAAGAGAATCTTTACGCCGGATAGATCACGTCAAGGATCGTCAGCTCATCAATCCCGGCTGGCGTCTGCAGAGTCACCGTGTCACCGGTTCGCGCTTTAATCAATGCGCGCGCCACAGGCGAAATCCAGCTGATTTTTCCTTGCAAAGGATCGAATTCATCAACGCCGACAATCGTCACCGTGACTTCATCACCCTGTTGATTTTCATATAGTACCGTCGCACCGAAAAATATCTGATCCGAACCGTGATGCACGCGCGGATCAACGACTTCGGCAATATCAAGACGTTTGGTCAAAAAGCGGATGCGCCGGTCGATTTCGCGCAAACGTTTTTTCCCGTAAAGATAGTCGCCGTTCTCAGAGCGATCGCCATTCGAGGCGGCCCATGAAACAATGCTGACGATCTCTGGTCTTTCCACATCCATCAGATGCAGAAATTCATCTTTCATACGTTGATGACCTTGTGGCGTCATGTAGTTTTTAACACCAACCGGTATCGCGGGCGCGCCGAATTCCAGGTCATCGTCTTGTTCAGTTTCTTTGGTGAAGGCTTTATTCATGATTCCATTGTAGCGGAGTTAATCAATTAAATTGTTACCCGCCTACCACATCTGCATCTTCCCTTATAAAATAGAAGCATGCGCCCGACATGCGTGAGACAGCGATGCAAATAACGGCGGCGACACACAGAAATGGAATGATGCATGTTTGAAAACGTAGCAATAAAACTACTGATTGTTGACGACCTCACTGTGGTCAGAGAAGGAATAAAAAGTATTGTCGCCAGAACGCAAGACATGGGGGTCGTTGCCGAAACCGGCAGCGGCCTGGAAGCGATCCGGATGGCGCGCAACATTGAATGCAATGTGATACTGCTGGAGATCGCCCTCCCCGACAAAAACGGCCTTGAGGTGCTCAAGCAAATTAAATCGGAAAATTCTTCCGCTCAAATTTTGATTTTTTCTGCGTACCGCGAAGACCAGTATGCGATTCGCGCTTTAAAGGCCGGCGCATCCGGCTATCTCAGCAAGCAAAGCCAGCCCGATCAACTGATTGATGCAGTCCGACAGGTTTCTAACGGATTGAAATATATCAGCCCGCAACTCGCGCAAGAACTGGCAAATAACCTGAATCAGGAACATGAAGACGAATTGCACAAAACCCTGTCCGACAGGGAATATCAGACCATGACCATGATCGCTTCCGGCAAATCGGTCGGCGACATTGCCAAAGATTTATCCTTATCCGTAAAAACCATCAGTGAATATCGCGCCAGAATTTTATTAAAAATGAAATTGCGACATAACGCGGAACTGACGCATTACGCCATTAAAAATCAACTTGTCGACTAAGAACCTTCTTCGCCTAGCAAGATAACTGAAGCGCACCATGTCCAACAAACCCAGCAATCCGCAATTCAAAAGCCCGACCGATATCGCTCGTGAAACTTTCCGCCAACTGGCGATACAAAGAATCGCGCCAACGCCTGAAGCGTATCGCAAGCTTTACAACGATATTGCTGGTATCGCGGAGGAAGCGCCTCCGGCGCCTGCTGCGCCGGCCGACATCGTGCCCGAAGTGTCTGAAGCAGAAAAATTACTGACCAGCTTCGCCGCCAGTCTGCAAAGCTCGCAAAGTGAACTTTCCACATTTGGCCATCGCTTCAGCCGCGCCGCCAAAACCGGCAACTGGGAAGACTACAGCAAGGGCCTGACGCAACTGACTGAACGCATCACCAGCAAACCGGCAACCGGCATCAGCCTGGTTGACCCGGTTGCCCCTGGCGCCAGCACAGGCAACGCCCGCCCCGCATCAATCTCTCTGGTAGACGAAGCACCTGGCGAAGATCCGCGCTTAAAACTACTCAAGGATTTACTGTACCGAACACTGACGCTGGCATTGACGTCGCTGCTCAAGCCGACACCGCAACTGGCCACCGAATCAGAGGCACTCGGCGTTGCGGTCAAAGAAGCTGAAAATGAAGCCGCCCTGAATCTGGTCGGCAACCGGCTCAAGCAATTATGTTTTCAAATTGAACTGCAAAGTGGCGACAGTGCAGAACAACAAGAACTATTATTGCGCCTGTTCGATTTACTGCTCACCAATATCCACGACCTGCTGGATAACGACAACTGGTTGCGTGGACAAATTGAAGTGGTGCAAAACCTGATTGCCGGGCCTATCGATCATCGCGCCTTGCAAGAAGCGACGCGCAGCCTGAAAGACGTGATCTACAAGCAAGGCGTGTTGAAAAACAGCATTGCCGAATCACAGACCTCGGTCAAAAACATGATGGCGGCGTTTATTGATCGCCTCAATGCAATGGCTGCCAGCACCGGCACCTATCAGAATAGTATGAGCAACTATTCACAACAAATCAGCAGCGCAAAAGATGTCAACGAAGTGACCGGCCTGATTGCACAAATCATTAGTGAAACGCGTGAGGTACAAACTGAAACCCTGCGCTCACGTGACATGATCGTGGCCGCGCAAAAAGAAGTCAGCGAAGCTGAAGCACGCATCAAGGATCTGGAAAATAAACTCGCGCACATGAGCGAGCTGGTGCGTGAAGATCAACTGACCGGCAGCCTGAACCGACGTGGCATGGATGATGTCTTTGAGCGCGAAGCAGATCGCGCCGATCGTCGCAATACGCCTTTGTGTGTTGCCCTGCTGGATCTCGATAACTTCAAAAAACTCAACGACACGCACGGGCATGCTGCCGGAGACGAAGCGCTCGTGCATCTGGTGCGCATCGTCAAACAAACCCTGCGCTCCATTGACGTGGTGGCGCGTTACGGCGGCGAAGAATTTGTCATCATCATGCCGGAAACGCAACTCGAAGAAGCAGCGCAAGCCATGATCCGCGTGCAGCGTGAACTGACCAAGCACTTTTTCACTGCCAACGAGCAGCGCCTGTTTATCACCTTCAGCGCTGGCGTTGCTTTGCGCGCCCCGCATGAACCGCAGGAAAACGCGATCAAACGAGCCGACAAGGCCATGTACGAAGCCAAACAGACCGGCAAAAACCGGGTTGTGAAAGCACAATAAAACAATAAAATTACGCAACCAGAACGGTAGTCTGCTTGAATGCCCTACTGCTCTGGAAGCCCAGTGCAATTTTGATGCGCAAAACCGAAACGGTCTGACAAAAGACGCCGACTCAAGCCATCAGATCATTCGGCGCATTTGATCTAAGCAGGCGTATGCGTGATCAGCGTCATTCACATCGGCATTCGCTTAATTCACACGTCGCAAAAACCCGTCCGGTGCCACGGTGATTTGCAATTTGTTTTGCATGGCTTTGTCGATTTCGAATTCACCATGCGAACGTAAATACTGATGCACCGCAGTTTTAGGGCTATTGCCGGGCTGCCACGGGCGACTGTCAAATACGTCGGCAGGTACATCTTCGACAAAGGTATCAAACACGACGCAATAGCTGCCTTTGGTGACCAGAGGCGCATAAGCTTCCAGTTCGGCCAGCACATGTTCATGTGTGTGATTGGAATCCAGGAAAACCATAACGCGCGGCTTGTCTTGCGCCATCGCGTGTGCCTGCGCAACGATGGCGGGCGCAACGCTGGAGCCTTGCAACATGGTGATGCGCCTGGACATCGGGTGCTGCAAAATTGCCTGCTTGTTATGTTCACGAATATCGATATCGATCCCCAACACGCGCGCATCGGGATTGCCGCCGCAAGCTGCGATCAGTTCCAGCATGGAGGCAGAGAAAATGATGGAGCCACCATGCGCGATACCGGTTTCGATCACCAGATCCGGCTGCACTGTCCACATCAATTCCTGCATGGCGATCATGTCGATGGGATTTTGTATGATCGGACGCCCCAGCCAAGAAAAGTTATACACATATTGGCGGCGCATACTTTGCTCCAGCCAGTCGCGGGATTGCGCCTGAAATTCCAGGTCCTGCCCTAATTGTTCAATGCGCTCGGCGCGTTCGGATTCGAATTGCTGGATAGGGTTCATAGTTTCTCGCAATAGTGGGAATAAAGACCTGGCAAATCCTCCGCCAGCGTATGTTGTGGTGCGCCGACAGCGGCACGCAGTTTGCTGATATCAATGAC
>JAGWUK010000878.1 GCA_028868455.1 Burkholderiales bacterium
CTGAGTTCAGAGCCAGCATGTGACCGCGGCGGCGCACAAGAAATCCGTTTGAAGCCAAATGTACAGGTGCAATGGAGCAACGGAATTTTTCTGCATAACACCAGCCTGGGTTTGCACATTAGTCAGCAACCCGGTGTGGAATTTGGCCCAATTCTGTCGTATGCGCGCGGTTGTGAGGCGTCGCCAGAAAAAAAGGCCGCAGGCATTGCCGACATCGATGCAGCTCTGGAAGCGGGAGCTTTTTTAAATTATTACCTGCGCAAGGATTTGCGCCTGCGTTCAAAAATTCTGATGGATGTCAGCGGTAATCAACGCGGTACGAGCGTCAATGCGGAAGCGCAGACGTTTCATAAAATCGCCGCCCATCATGGTGTTGGAATTTCACTGGGCATGAATTGGACAAACCGCGGGTATACGCAAAGTTTGTCGCATTTTGATCCAGAGTGGACGATGTTGTTTGCCACCTCGACCGGAGGCAAGTTGCAGGCGTTAGCGCCGCAGAAGCAGCACCCATTAAAAACGGTGTATGCAGGATTAAACTGGAACTGGGAATTGAGTGCATCGTGGATGATCACGTCGCAAGTCGTGGCAGCCCATGTGCTCAACGATACGGACGATCAGTTTTCGTCGGGAAAGCGTCATTACGGTAGTTTCTATACGGGATTGGCCTACCGGTTTTAATGATGTCTACATGGTCTTGAATACGAAGCACAGGCAGTGCAAACAGATAGCGACGGTTTGTCAGATGACTCTGTCAGTCGGATTAATGTGTCGCCATTGTCAGTTGGATGAGAAATATCTCAACAAAATTTTATGATCTTCAAGAATTGTTTCGTTGCTGGTTTGCTGTTGATGTCCTGGTGTGCGTGCGCGCAAGCCGGAGATATTGACGAAGCGCGCAAGCTGCCTGGCGCCGGGCAAATCGCGGGGCAGGAAACCGAGTGGATCAGTTATCGCAACGCCTACAAACAAATGATTTTGTTTGAGAAATATGGCAAGCCTAAACAATTTTTGCAAAATCGTTTTCAACTGGTGCCGACGCAGCACGGCGAGCAAATGGACGATGTTCGCCTGACGTTGGTTAGCCAATCCCTGCGCCTTAAATTGCCCGTCGATCCGGTAGGTCGCGCATTGTTTCCCTTGTTGAAATCTGCGTATGACGAAAATGCAGAGCTGCGCTTAAATCGCCCGGCTGGCACTTTTGTTTTCCGTTCTCGTGTATCGGTGACGCCGCGCGCGGACGGTGTCTATGACGTCGCAGACCTGAAAATGGCATGTGATCAGTTGAAGGATTTTTTACGTTTCACCGGTGACACAGTTGCCGCTGCCAAAAAATGCATCGGGTTGGAATTTGTATTTGCTAAAAAAGACCTGGACTCAGTGATCGCATTCAAAAATGCGGAGAATTCGAGACAAGCGCTGCCTGAATCCAAAGGCGACGACACAGACACGCTGTTGCCAGAAAACCTGAAATCCTTCCTGTTTCGCTTTTCCGACTGGCCTG
>JAGWUK010000879.1 GCA_028868455.1 Burkholderiales bacterium
GGCAGCCAATGGATGGGCGCTATCCGCCTGGCACAACCGATTTCGACCACGCTGGTCGCTATCGTCGCAATGTTGATCGCCACTATCCTGGTCGCTTACATCAGCCTGGGCAGCATCACAAAAAAAGCACGCGTCACTGGTATTACCGTACCGGTTGGTGGCCAGTTAAGTGTCGTTGCTCCTAATGCGGGGATTTTACTGAGCGCAAACGTGCAAGAAGAGCAGCACGTCAAGCTGGGGCAAGTTTTGTTTACGATTGGGACAGAGCGCCAGAACAGTCACGGCGAAATTACCGCTTTGGTTGCACAGCAATTGGCCAGTCGCGCAGAGAGTCTGGCGGCCGAACAAAGACTGCGCCAAAGCCAATATGAGGAAAAGAAACAGGCATTGCGCCAAAGGCTGGCGAATCTGGAACTTGAATACAGCCAGCTCGGACAGGAACTGCTTTTGGCGCAACGCCGTCAGCAACTGGCACAACAAAGCGTCGCCAAATATGAAACCTTGCAGAGCAATGGCTATGTTTCTGCTGCACAGACCCAGCAAAAACAAGAGGACCTGATCGACATCAGCACCCGCCTCAACACCTTGCAACGCAATAAGACTCAGCTGCAAGCCAACAAAATTGCCTTGCAAGACGAACTCAATACGCTGGCACTCACTCTGGCTACCGACCTCTCGCAAATCGACAGAGCCATCGCGAGCGTGAAACAGGAAGTGGCAGAAAACGCCAACCGCCAATCCAGCCAGATCGTTGCCGCACAGGCTGGCACAGTCACCGCACTGACAAATCAAAACGGGCAAGCCATCAGCGCAGGTCAGGTTCTGGCGAGCCTGATACCAGATAGCGCAGATGGGAAAAGCAAAACTACGACGCACAATTTGCTGGAAGCAAATTTATATGCCGCAAGTCGCACCGCCGGATTTATCACCCCGGGGCAGCAGGTGCTCATTCGCTATGCCGCCTTTCCCTACCAAAAATTTGGATTGCATAAGGCGACCGTCATCGATGTCAGCCGCACACCATTCGCCCCGGCAGAATTACCGCCGCATCTTGCAAGCACGATACTCAGCAACGCCCAGCAGGCAATCAACGGATTTAACAGCAGCGAAGCACTGTATCGCATCAGGGTAAAACTAAGCGAGCAAAGCATCGAAGCCTATGGGCAGAAGCAGGCCATCAAACCAGGCATGACACTGGAAGCAGATGTGTTGCAAGACAGTAGAAAGATTTGGGAATGGGTGCTGGAGCCAGTGCTGGCAATGGCACAACATGCGTGAATGCAGCAAAAAAAATATTTCAGATTCGAATACTGAGTCTGCTGGGATTTCCAGCAGACTCAGCTCGAAAAACCGTTCAAGGTGGTCAAGACCTGGAACGGAGCAGCAAAACCATGCCATGAGGTATGGTTCAACTTAACCATGTATAGGAGTATCACGAAATGCGTTTGATGACAAATGAAGAATTGATGGCAGTTTCCGGTGGTGGTGATTTAATACCAGA
>JAGWUK010000122.1 GCA_028868455.1 Burkholderiales bacterium
GATCATTATCGCGCTGATGACTTTCGTAGTTGGTACCTTGTTTATCCGCGAAACCAAAGATAACGATATCTATGCAGCTGATTAATTAAAATCGCGTTATCCAACAAAAAAGCCGCCAATTTTCAGGCGGCTTTTTTTTATCCAGTTTAATCGAACTAAGACACGTCAATTTCTAGTACATACCTACAAAGCATATTCCATCGCGAGTCTGGCTTCATTGGCACTGACGAGCAAACTTGCCTGACTTCCGACGACTAAAGTCGCACGCTCACGAATATGCCCAAACGGCAAACCAGTAAGCACGGGTACATCGATCAAGCTTCGCACATATGCCAGCATCGCGTCGAAATCATAGCCATTGTCGTGCGCAGCCAGGCGATAGCCTGAAAAATCGCCAAGCAAAATTGCTTTTTGGGTTTTCAGTACACCAGCAAACTGTAGCTGCAACAGCATTCTTTCCACGCGATATGGATGCTCACCAACATCTTCAATAAACAAAATCCCGTCATCAATTTGCGTCCAGTAAGGCGTACCCAACATATGGACCAGCATCGCCAGATTGCCTCCCCACAGAGTGCCCTGAACAGCCATATCGGCTACGCCATGACTGTGGAAGTCAACTACATGCCGTGTACTGTTCAAGCAATCAGCGAACTGGTTTAAAGTGTAGTCACACAAATTGTCGCGCGTATAGTCATCGCACAGCATCGGGCCGGCAATACTGATTTGCCCCCGCGCCAGCAAACGCATGTGCATCAGAGTGAAGTCGCTGTAGCCGACAAAATACTTTCCACTGTTCGCCAACAATTCCATGTCCAGAGAAGGCATCAAACGCGACAAACCATAACTACCTCGCAATGCCATCACCACCTGAACATCTGGATTTGTCGCTGCGGTATGGATCTGCATCAGCCGTTCTTGATCGGTGGCTGCAAATCGCTGCATTTTCTGTTGTGGCTGGTAGTAGTTATGGACAAGAAAGCCCTGCTGCTCCAGAACTGACAATCCCCGGATGACGCCATCTTCGTCTAATGGCGCACCACTTGGGCCGACGACAGCAATTCCCTTATTCGCGATTATCCTGCGCATAGACAAATGACTCAATTTCGCTTATCCGATTCAGAGAGAGATTCAGTCAGTGAATTAGCCAAATTTCGTCTTTTTTCGGTTGCTGCCAACCTGCGATCGGCAAAAAAAGATTTTAATAATGCGCTACATTCGTCGGCCAAAACACCACCTCGCACTTCGGTATGATGATTTAAATTATCCTGCGCAAAAATATCCATCACTGAACCAGCTGCACCTGTCTTTGGGTCTGAAGCACCGAAAATAACACGTGTCAGTCGTGCATGCATCATCGCGCCGGAGCACATAATGCACGGTTCCAAAGTTACATAGAGTTCGCAGCCAGGCAAACGGTAGTTACCCAAAATTTCAGCCGCGGCGCGCAATGCCATGATTTCAGCATGGGCAGTTGGATCGTGCTTTCCTATCGGGCGGTTGTAGCCGCTCGCGATGAGCACGCCATCTTTGACCACTACCGCGCCGACTGGCACCTCGCCTTCTGCACGCGCCAACTCAGCTTGCTGATACGCGAGACGCATGAAATCCAATTCTTGCGCTGTCGTTTCCGTCTCCATTAACCGTCTATCTCTGCCCAGCAATTCGGTGTTTCGTACAGCGTAACCTTGGTTAACTCGAGAACTCGACCGAATCGATCGTGATAAACGTCCTTGAGTATGTCAAATGCGATTTTGGCGAGATTTTCTACCGTTGGCACACGATCAATCACCACAGTTTTATGTCCCGGCAATTTCTCCAGGAAATTTTTGATGATGTAATCCTTCTCATACACGATGAAGGAGTGATCCCACAAATTGACCAAATGCTCGTTCGCCAGCGCTTTAATGTCGCCGAAATCCATGATCATGCCGTTATCGGATTCTCCGTCCTTTTGCACGACCTCCCCTGTTAACGTGATCTGTAATGTGTAGCGGTGCCCGTGCAGATTGCGGCACTGGCTGCCATGATCGGGAATGCGATGTCCTGCATCGAATTCCATCTTTCTGGTAATCGTTAACATGAAAAACTTAAGGAATTTGTAGAAGTTTATGGGTTTGCAGACTCAGCTTCCATTGTGGATGCTGTTTGCAGAATTCTATTGCGCGATGAATATTATCGTCTCTTAAAGGGCCATCCATCGCCTGTACAAAATAATGTTCAAAATCAAGATTTGCATATGCCGCCATGTCTTGCCCCATTTGCGGAATAACGACCTTGATTTCATTCCCCTTATGCACAACCAATTCGGCACCCATTTTAGGGCTGACGCAAATCCAATCCACGCCATCCGGAACAGGTAATGTTCCGTTAGTTTCAATGGCGATTTCAAAACCAGCAGAGTGCATAGCAGCGATCAGTGCCAAATCAAGCTGCAATAACGGCTCACCTCCGGTAAACACAACATATTTACTTTCGGTATATGACGCTGGCCACAGCTTATCGATTGCAAAAGCCAGGTCATGCGCTTGCTTAAATTTACCGCCGCCGACGCCATCAGTACCGACAAAATCGGTGTCGCAAAACTGACAAATCGCCGAAGGGCGATCTTCTTCTCTACCAGTCCACAAATTACAACCGGAAAAGCGACAGAATACCGCCGGGCGACCAGCATGATTGCCCTCGCCCTGCAGAGTGTAAAAAATTTCCTTGACGCTATAAGTCACGTCTTATTCCCACTCAATTGTTGCTGGCGGTTTGCCAGAAATATCGTAAACCACCCGATTAATGCCGCGCACTTCGTTAATGATACGGTTCGACACTTTGCCCAATAATTCATGGGGCAGATGCGCCCAGTGTGCCGTCATAAAGTCTTGCGTCTGAACTGCCCGCAAAGCCACCACGTAATCGTAAGTACGGCCATCGCCCATGACTCCCACCGATTTTACCGGCAGGAATACAGCAAATGCCTGACTAGTGGCGTCATACCAGCTAACCGGTTTTTCAGCCTGCGGATCAACGAAATTCGCGCGCAATTCTTCGATAAAGATTGCGTCTGCACGCCGCAACAAATCTGCAAATTCTTTTTTAACTTCACCCAGAATACGCACACCAAGTCCAGGTCCTGGGAAAGGATGTCGATATACCATACCGTGTGGCAATCCCAGAGCAACACCGAGTTTGCGCACTTCGTCTTTGAATAATTCACGCAAAGGTTCCAGCAGTTTGAGATTCAATGTGTCCGGCAATCCACCGACATTATGATGACTCTTGATCGTATGTGAGCCTTTCTTGCCTTTACCTGCACTTTCTATCACGTCGGGATAAATCGTTCCTTGCGCCAGCCATTTGGCATTGCTTAACTTTGCTGACTCCGCCTGGAAGACTTCAACGAATTCACGACCAATAATTTTGCGTTTTGCTTCGGGATCGGTAACACCAGCCAAATGCCCCATGAACTGTGCCGTCGCGTCGACATGAATGACCTTCACGCCGAGGTTTTTAGCGAACATTTCCATTACCATTTTGCCTTCGTCCAGGCGTAGCAAGCCGTGATCAACAAATACGCAAGTCAACTGATCGCCAATCGCACGATGGATCAGGGCTGCTGCGACACTGCTATCTACACCACCGGACAAGCCAAGTATCACTTCATCGCTACCGACTTGTGCGCGAATAGAAGCGACAGCCTCGGCAATATAATCCGGCATATTCCAATCGGATTTGCAGCCGCAAATTTCGTGCACAAAACGACCAATAATCGCTTCGCCTTGCAATGTATGCGTTACTTCAGGGTGAAATTGCACCGCATAAAACCGACGCTCTTCATCGGCCATCGCAGCAATCGGGCAATTATCTGTCGATGCCATCAGCTTGAAACCTGCCGGCATTTCATTAACTTTGTCCCCATGACTCATCCAGACTTTCAACATGCCATGACCTTCCGGCGTGACGAAATCATTGATGCCGTTCAGCAAAGCGGTATGACTACGCGCGCGGACCTCGGCATAACCGAATTCGCGCACCAGACCATTTTCGACTTTGCCTCCGAGCTGCTCAGCCATCGTTTGCATACCGTAGCAAATGCCAAGCACCGGCACACCGGCTTCAAATACGGCCATCGGCGCACGCGGTGTATCGCCTTCTGTCACGCTATTCGGCCCGCCCGACAAAATAATGCCAGCCGCACCGTAATTACGGACAAATTCATCACTGACGTCATAAGGATGAACTTCAGAAAAAACACCAGCATCGCGCACACGGCGCGCGATCAATTGAGTAACTTGGGAGCCGAAGTCTAAAATAAGAATTTTTGAGTGCATAAATCAAATAATCAAGTCAGGTTGCGCAGGCGTGGCCTGAACAACACAATTGTTTCCTGCACTCCGGGCGGATAGCAGGGCTTTTTCGGCGAAACTGATCAGCGCCTCCGGTTCTGTACCGGGAAACATGTCTGATGCCACCGAACCGGCGCTGATCGTCAATGCAATTTTTTCGTCTTCCACCATATCGGGGTGCATCATAACCGCCAGACGAATACGTTCTCCCACGGCCGTCGCCACCAAATGCGATGCTCCGGGTAATACAACAAGCAACTCATCGTTAGAGAACCGCCCCAACGCATCGAATGGCCTGATACAGGAGCGAATGCGGCTCACGATTTTGACCAGCATCTGATCGGCAATCATCAATCCGTGCGAATCGCGTAAGGTAGGAAGCTGATCCAGGCTGATTAGCAATAGCGCAAGTGATTTACCTGCCTTATCGCAACGATCCATTTCAATATTCAATGATCTGACGATGGCCGTTTTATTCCACGTGCCAAGCAGAGGATCAATCATTGCTTCGCGTTTCAAATGTCGGTTTTGCTTTAACAATTCCGTTTGCATCTGATGCATCGCGCTCAATGCAAGCTCACGTTCAATGAGTGCAGCCATATCAGAAAACGACTGGCGAAGTTCGTCATCCAAGGTTCGAACTTGATAATCAATCAGCCGAATGCATGCAACCAGCTTCTCACCTTGACCATAAACCGGATGAGACGCAAAGAAACGGATAAAAGGTATACCTGCCACCATCGGGTGCTTGCACAGTTCAGGATGCTCACGTAAATCCGAGATGACGACGATTTCTTCTGAGAGCGGCAAGCTATCAGAAAATATAGCCTCCATCCCGGTAATTGACCGTTCACCCTGATTTAACTTCCCGTGCGTATTGCCAAAACTGACAAAGCAATTGGCGACATCGAATAACTGAAGACCGAAGCGCTCGAAACGAGACATGCTCGTCTCAGCCTTTTCTGCAAAAACCCAGTCAAACCCCGAATTAATCTGAATCGATGTTGTTGGGCCAGAACGATCTGCATTAGTGGACATACCGCTCTCCGGTCATTCTCAAGTCGACATGAATAACACTTAGTCGGCGCGATAATTCGGCGCTTCTTTTGTGATTTGCACGTCGTGAACATGTGATTCGCGCATTCCAGCAGATGTAATTTCTACAAACTCTGCTTTCGTATGCAAATCATCGATCGATGCACAACCGCAATACCCCATGGATGAACGAACGCCGCCAACCAATTGATAAAGAATTGCCAGAACACTGCCTTTGTAGGGAACGCGTCCTTCAATCCCTTCAGGTACCAGTTTATCGGCGTTATTCGCAGCATCTTGAAAATAACGGTCAGCAGAACCATCAGCCATCGCTCCCAAGCTACCCATGCCACGATACGATTTATAGCTACGGCCCTGGAATAAAATCACTTCACCTGGCGCTTCCTCAGTTCCGGCGAACATGCTTCCCATCATTACGGTCGACGCGCCAGCTGCCAAGGCTTTCGACACGTCACCAGAAAAACGTACGCCGCCGTCAGCGATACACGGCACGCCAGTACCTTTTAGCGCGTTAGCAACATTGGCAATGGCAGAAATTTGCGGAACACCAACACCGGCGACGATACGTGTAGTGCAAATCGAGCCAGGACCGATTCCGACCTTAACGGCATCTGCGCCATGCTCAACCAGTGCTAACGCGGCTGCAGCTGTAGCAATATTGCCGCCGATAACTTCAATATGCGGATAATTTGTTTTTACCCAACGGACGCGATCCAAGACGCCTTTGGAATGTCCATGCGCCGTATCAACCACAATCACGTCGACACCAGCTTTGGCCAGCAAATCAATGCGCTCTTCATTGTCCGGACCAACACCGACCGCAGCGCCCACACGCAATTTGCCTTGTTCATCTTTCGAAGCAAACGGATGCTCCGTTGATTTCTGAATATCCTTGACTGTAATCAAACCACGCAATTCAAATGCATCATTGACAACCAAAACACGTTCAAGGCGATGTTTATTCATGAGCCGTTTGGCTTCCGCCAGATCAGCCCGCTCATCCACATACACCAGTTTTTCACGCGGGGTCATTTTTGCACGTGCTTCGGCATCTAATTCTGCCTCAAAGCGCAAGTCGCGATTTGTGATGATACCGACCACCACTTTTCCTTCGACCACCGGAAAACCACTGATGCCGTGTTGCTGCGACAATGCCAGTACATCGCGAATTCGCATCGTTGGTGGAATTGTGATCGGATCTCGCAAGACCCCGGACTCAAAGCGTTTAACCTTGGCGACTTCGCGTGCTTGCTCTTTCGCAGTCAGGTTTTTGTGAACGATACCAATGCCCCCCTCCTGTGCCATGGCGATTGCCAGCCTGGCTTCAGTCACAGTATCCATTGCGGCAGAAACCAAAGGGATATTCAAACTGATTTTGCGAGTCAATTTAGTCGCAAGAGAAGTATCTTTAGGGAGAATGTCCGAATAAGCCGGAACGAGGAGCACATCATCGAATGTGAGTGCTTTTTGAAGTAAACGCATAGCTTTTCCTATAGGCGCAAAAGCGAATTATACAGAAAACTTGCGGAGACGTCTCGCTGCGTGTAAAACTCTTATATAAATTTGCCTATTCAGTGAGTCTAACTATGTCGCAACGTTGTTCCGCAATTATCTTAATCGCATCATTTTTATTTTGCACATGTGCACAAGCACAGTATGTCTGGCTAGACGAAAAAGGCGTTAAGCAGTTCTCCGACACACCACCACCAGCATCTACGCCGAGTAATCGGATTATTAAGTCACCAAGTCAAATGACCAAACCGACTGAAAACCAGCCCACAACATCTGCCAGCACACCGACAACCAAAGCGACAAAACCGGAGACGATTGCAAAAAGAAACGAGGAGTTCAATAAGCGCCGCACAGAACAGGCCGAGAAAGAAAAAAAAGCCGAAGCAGAACAACAAGCCAATGCTGACAAAAAGAAAAATTGTGAACGCGCGAAGGCATACGAGCGGGCCTTGGATTCAGGGATTCGTATTGCCAACACGGATCAAAACGGGGAAAGAAACTTCCTGACAGATGAGCAGCGCGAACGCGAAAAAGCCGACGTAAAAAAGGCTTTAACTGAATGCCAGCAATAAACGAATCACGTCGAAAAGTTATCCTGCAGTGTTTATTTGTTTTTTAGCACGCCTACGGCGTGCTTCCATAGGATCGGCTATTAGCGGGCGATAAATTTCTATGCGGTCACCTTCATGCAATTCAGCATCTAACTGTTTCAACTTGCCAAAGATGCCTACCTTGCAAACGCTGATATCGATTTCCGGATGCACGTGAACAATACCGCTGTTTTGAATTGCGAATAAAAGGCTTGCTTTTGCCGGAACTGTGAGCTTTTGCAATGTGGTTTTTTGTTTGCCCGCATAACAGACTTCCACCTGTATTAAAGAAGGTTCAACCATAGATAGCCTCTGCTCTGGCGCAAAATGAATCGACAAAACTGTTGGCAATTTTTC
>JAGWUK010000123.1 GCA_028868455.1 Burkholderiales bacterium
TACACAAAGAGCGGACGAGGCCGTCAACATCATCAAGGCACACTATCAACGATCCGCTCAGAGCAGTTTAAATCCTGACAACCCCAGTTCAATCAACCGCCCCCCGGGTTTTTCGGAGTACGCCCGACACTATGTTAAGTCCGTCAACTTGGCGAAAACGTTCGGCGACGACGTATACGATGAACTGGTTAGGAGATTTCCTTTGGATGGGCCTTCGCGCATGGGTGATACATCCACATGGCCAAGTACTTGACAATGGATTTCTGCAAAGTTTAGTCGAGTACTGCTGTAATGGAAATTTCTGGAAAAACGTAGACGTCAGTGCGGATTTAGCTTTGTCGTATACGTTTTTCACTCAGAAAAAGCTAGGAGGACTTCCGCACATTAGAAGCAATCTCCAGAGCTATGATAGAGTTTACGTGCAATTCGCTTGTATAAGAAAATTAACGACAATGTGATGCATGTAACCAAGATGAGCGAAACAACAAATCCAAATAGGATTCCGACCAATGCCACGTCCTCAGCGGTATTTGCAGAAAACACGTTGGTAAGCCATATTGCAAAGGATTCCGGTATATGCGGAAACAGGCCCGGGTTGTCATTCCACGTATAAGTCAGCGTTACCGACGAAACTAGAACCCAAACCATCATAATTAACTTTTTGCGTGCGGAAGTCATTTAACCACCACAGTTCCGTAGGTCAATCTATCTGTTTCATTTACAAAAGAAATAGCTCCCGTCTTGAACTGGCTTATCGGTTGATTGTTTCGTTCAAATCTACATTGCCGCATTAAAAAAACTCCTTTACCGTTAGTAAAATGCAATTATTTCCGCAGTTGTTCATTTTCTCAACATAACTGTCCTGCAAAAAAATTCCTTACATTTCGTTTCAAAAGGGCTTAGACGCTCAAAAATTCAGCCGAATTGACAAAGTAAGAGTGCAAAAAAATACTTTCGCCACATCGACACAAGCATATTTTTATTCGTAACTTTGATTTCATCCAAAGCGTCATCGCGCGAAAATTTTTCGTCCGCCTTAATAACAAAAATCCCGGAACCTGTCCGGGATTTTTATTTTTTAATTTTTTTCTGTGTTGAGCAAGTCAATCAGGCGTTTTTCTCGAGGCTCAGTGCGCCGCTACCGTGGATGATGACGAATAGCAGGCCGCCAGCCATGGAGATATTTTTCATGAAATGGATCATCTGGTTTTGTGCCGCGTCAGCACCGGCGGCCCAGAAATCATGAAACAGCACCGCAGCCATCAGCGTGAACAGCATCATCGCAGCGGCAGCCCATCTGGCTTTCCAGCCGACGATCAACAGGATACCGCCACCCAGTTCGACCACGATGGCAGCGATGGCGGCCAGCGATGCCATCGGTAATCCCTTGCTGGCGATATAGCCAACCGTTTGCTCAAAACCCGCTATCTTGCCAGCGCCAGACATGACGAAAATAGCAGCGATCAAAATACGGCCTGCCAGTGAACCATAAGCTTGTAATTGTTTCATAGTGATTTCCTTGGACCGCCACAAAACAGCCCCGGCCGCATTGCTGCGTTTGCTGGCGACAACGCTCTGTCGTCGCGGCTACTTTGCCAGTGCAATTTTGCTTTGGTCTGTTCCTTTCAGATGAGTAGTTAAATTATTCTGCGCTGACCAGCTGGCCGGCACGGAAGTCGTTAATTGCCTGAAAAATTTCTGCCTGACTGTTCATCACAAACGGTCCGTATTGCACGATGGTTTCGCCCAACGGCTGGCCGGCAATCAGCAATGCGCGGCTGGCGATATTGGCTTGTAAAATCACGCCGTCGGCGGCAGGATTTTTTTTCAAAATCGCCATACGTTGTTGCGGCACCGCTCTGTCAGCAATCTGCACTTCACCCTCATACACATAGACAAATCCGTTGAAGCTGGCTGGCAAGGTTTGTGCAAAACTAGCGCCTTGCGGAAGATGCAGATCCAGATACAGCGGTTGCGTGATTTCCCTTTGCACGGCGCCATTCACTCCATGGCTATGGCCAGCAATGACCCGGGCTGTCACGCCGTCAGGATTGACGAACTCCGGAATGCTGTCACTCTGGATATCGCGATACCACGGGGCGATCATTTTGTCTTTCGCAGGCAGGTTGAGCCACAGCTGAAAACCCGCCATACGACCGGCCTCTTGCCCTGGTAATTCAGAATGGATGGCACCGCGCCCCGCCGTCATCCATTGCACGCCGCCGTTTTGCAACAGACCTTCATTGCCTGCGCTGTCACGATGACGCATACGCCCTGCCAGCATGTAGGTGACCGTTTCAAAACCCCGATGCGGATGATCCGGGAAACCGCCGATATAGTCGTCCGGATCATCGCTGCTGAATGCGTCCAGCATCAGGAATGGATCGAGTCGATATTGCAGCGGCTGTGTCAATACGCGCGTCAGTTTGACGCCGTCGCCATCGGAGGTGGCTTGTCCAGCAACGACTTGCTCAACCAGACGAGTTTGCTGTACTGCGTCATGAGTCGTGATCGTGTTCATGGTTTTTCCTTTCTTTCTGGCTGCAAATCTGCGCCGATCCTGGTGCATTGTCCACTGGGTTAATACAGCGCTTCAGGATCACGCAGGTTTATGCCGCCAGTAATTGTTGTATCTGTTCGTCAGCCGAGGCTAACGCGGATTTTTCGCTGTCCGGGCCCATCGCCAGTCCTTCAGCATAGATGAATTCCACATCGTTCATTCCGAGGAAGGCGAAGAAGGTTTTCAGGTAAGGCATCTGGGTATCTCTGGGTGTATTGCGATATAAACCACCACGCGTCAGAACGACATACACTTTTTTACCTGTCAGTAGTCCCTCTGGGCCATTTGCGGTGTAGCGGAATGTCACCTGCGCTCTGGAAATCGCATCGATCCAGTTTTTCAGTTGGGCGGAAATCCCGAAGTTATACATAGGCGCTCCGAGTACCACGATTTCTGCAGCCTGGATTTCGGCGATCAGTGCATCATCCAGGGCGACGCGGCTTTGCTGAGCTGGATTGCGTTGCTCTGCCGGAGTAAATAGAGCCTGCAATGCGCTTTCATCCAACATAGGATGTGGCGTACGTCCCAGGTCGCGCAAAGTGACAGTGCTTGCAGGAGTTTCTGCGACAAGGCGCTCAACCAGATTGCTGGCCAAACGGGAAGAATGGGAGCCTTCTGTGCGGGCGCTGGAGTTGATTTGTAAGATGTTCATGTTGTTTCCTTTGGAATACGGTGGCGATGAACACACTTTATATGTTCCATATTTATTTCGGAAGACTATAAAATGGATATCATTGTTCCAAATTTAGGACAATCATCATGAACCTGGAAGCCAACGATCTCTTGCTATTTGCCCGCGTCGTGGAGGAAGGCAGTTTTAGCCGCGCAGCGGAACGCTTGGGCGTCCCCAAGTCCACCTTGTCACGGCGGCTGTCTATGCTGGAGGCGGAATTGGGCGAACGCCTGCTGCTGCGTACCACCCGTAAGCTCAGCGTCACCGATTTTGGACAAAGCGTATTGCTCCATGCGCAACATGTGCAGGAAGAGGTCGAAGCGGCGCTAGCCTTGACGCATCACCGGCAAGCAGAACCCGGTGGCCGTTTGCGGGTGTCGATGCCGGGCGATTTTGCCAATCACGAAATGGGACAACTGATGTCGGACTTCATCGTCCGCTATCCGGCTATTTCATTGGAAGTCGACCTGTCGCCGCGACGCGTGGATTTGATCGGTGAGAATTTTGACGTCGTCATTCGCATCGGCGATTTACCGGATGACGCATCGCTGGCAGCACGCAAACTGGCGGTTTTCAAAATTGGTCTGTATGCCGCACCGGAGTATCTGCAGCAGCGCGGTATACCTTCTGAACCGGAAGCGTTGATGGAACACGATGCCTTGCGCTTGCTGGGTCGCCACGGTGAGCCTGCCGTCTGGCATTTGAGCAGGGATCAGGAAAAATGGTCAGGCATTCCACCAGGCAGAGCCACCGCCAATTCACCGGAAATGCTGACTCGGCTGGCATTAAACGGGAACGGCATCATTCTGCTGGCAGATCACTTTGCCACACGCTTTGTCAAAACTGGCGAACTGCAAGCTTTGCTGGAAGACTGGAAATCGCCGGATGTGGATGTCTGGGCAGTTTTCCCGGGCCGACGCCTGATGCCGGCGCGGACCCGCGTTTTTCTGGATGCCTTGCAGCTCAAGTTTTCTGCATCACGCTGCAAAAGCATAGAAGAAGACGTTGCCCAATGTAAGCGGGAGCGCAGAATCAAAACAACGGTGCTGCATTCTGAGTAATCATCACATCGTCAGCAAGCTGTGGTTCTCAGATATGCTCACGATGCCCTCGCAGCTTTCCGACTATCCCCGTCGGGAAAAAGTAGATTGACACCACGAACAAAACGCCGAGCCACAGCATCCAGCGATCAGGATGCACTGCTTGCGCCAGCAGAGGAATCCCTGACAGGGCATCGGATGCATGCCCCATCAGGATTTTGAGGTAATTTTGCGCGAGGATGAACAGCGTCGCTCCTACCACTGCACCATACATCGTTCCCATCCCACCGATCACGACAATCAATAAAATATCCGTCATCACTTCAAAGCTGAGCATGGTTTTGGGGCCGACGTAACGCAGCCATAATGCCATCAGAGCGCCGGCCATCGCCGCCATCAGCGCAGCCAGACAATTCGCCAGTATGCGATACAGCACGGTACGGTAACCGAGTGCCTCAGCGCGAAAATCGTTTTCTCGAATTGCTTGAAGAACGCGCCCAAACGGTGAATTAACGACCCTCAGCAAGAACAGAAACAGCAGACAACTGCCGGTAAATACGATGTAATACGTGATGATTTTTCCGTCGATCACGCGACCAAAAATCTCCATGTCAAACAGACGAAAACCCGGAGATAAAATTTCCGGAACCGAAAAAGTCTTGCCATCCTCCCCTCCGGTCAACTCCGACAATTGGGATGCCAGCACAGCGAACGAAGACGCAACGGCGAGCGTAATCATTGCGTAAAAAATCGCCCGGACACGCAAGGCAAACAGACCAACAATCAAAGCCAGAATCAACGTGATCCCAAGTGCCACCATCAATCCGGCAAAGATCGCCCACCACGATGCAGATGCGCTGGCAAGCGCCAGACCGACACCGTAAGCACCTATCCCGAAAAACATGGTGTGCGCAAACGAAACGATGCCGGTATACCCCAGCAACAAGTCATATGAGGCCACCAGCAAGATATAGACGCAGATCGTGGCTGCCGTATTTAAGGGGCGCGCGCCGCTGGTCAAAAATGGCGCCAGCGCCAATCCCAGAAAAATCAGCGTCAGAATGCCTGCAAGCACACGGCTGCGTGGAAAGTCATCGGAAAACAGTTGTTTCAACATAGTCGCCTCTAACGTCTTACGACAGTAAACAAGCCAGTCGGACGCCAAAGCAAGACGGCGATCATCAGCAAGATATTCGATACCAGCGCCAGCTTAGGCAGCAAAAATCCTGCGTAGTTGGTCACCAGCGCCATCAGTAGCGCGCCGATAAAACAGCCGCCAACGGATCCCAGACCGCCGATGATGATGACGATAAATACCATCACCATCATGTCTCCGCCCATTGATGCGGTCAGCGTTTCCTTATACAAACCCCACATCACGCCACCCAGCCCCGCCAGCGCAGATCCGGCAGCAAACACCACGACAAACAGGCGACGAATCCGGTAACCCAGGGCTTCCACCATTTCGCCGTTTTCGACTCCGGCACGTATCAGCAAACCCACTTTGGTGCGGTTCAGCACGAGAAACATTGCAACAAATACCAGCAGGCCAACTACCACGGCGACCAGACGATATTTCTCGATTGCCGCGTCGCCAAACAAGAATGCACCACGCAAGCTGGTCGGCAAAGGCAAAGGAATTTGCTCTGCGCCCCAGATAACGTTAATCATTTGTTCGGCAACAATCATGCCGCCCATGGTGATCAAAATCTGTTTCAGATGTTGTCCGTAAACCGGCATGATAATCAGGCGTTCAAACGCCCAACCCAGCACACCAGTTACCAGCATCGCCAGCAAAATTGCCAGTCCCAATGCACCCAGATTGAGCATGATGGAGTCGGCCTCCATCCAGCCATGCATGGGCAAAAGCACTAACGTTGCAACAAACGCACCAACGGACACAAAGGCGCCGTGACCAAAATTGAGGACATCCATCAGACCGAACACCAGCGTCAAGCCGCTGGCCATAATGAAAATCATCATTCCCATCGCCAGCCCAGCCACGGTCAGCGTCAACCATGTCGGAAAGCTTCCGACCAGCGGCAGCATCAGCATGATCAATGCTGGCACTAATAACAACGGCGCTATATCCCGGGGGACCGCAGGCAAAGTCCCATCCGTCTCCGTTTTTGTGAGAGGTTCACTCATTATTCTTCCTATTGATGTGAGGCCAGCGACAATCCGAGCAGACGTTGTTGCAAATCCAGATCGTCGACCAGGTCTTGCATCCTGCCGGCATGCACGATGCGACCATCATCCATCACCGCAACACTGTCTCCGAGATGGCGCACGAAATGGAAATTTTGCTCCACCAGCAAAATTGTCGTGTCGGTTGCCTTCAGCTCATTGAACGCGTCCATCAGACTATGGATGATGGCGGGTGCCAGACCTTTTGTTGGCTCATCTACCAGCAGCAATTTGCGGGGTTCCACGATAGCGCGGGCAATGGCCACCATTTGTTTTTGCCCGCCGGATAAATTTCCAGCAGGATAATTCCAGAATTTTTTGAGGGCAGGAAAAAAACCGAATATCCACTCCACGCGGGCAGTGTCAAGCGGCCCGCTACGTGCAGCCAGATACAGGTTTTCTTTCACCGTCAGGTCAGAAAATATCGCCATGCTCTCCGGCACGTAAGCGACACCCGCCAGCGCAATATCCGGCGTCGGCGTCGCCGTGATGTCGCGTCCGTCAAACTGAATACGGCCTTGGCTGGCTTTCCACAAGCCCATGATGGTGCGCAAGCTGGTGGTTTTTCCAGCGCCGTTACGTCCCAATAAAACCGACAATCCGCCACGCGGGATTTGCAAATCCACGCCCTGCAAAATATGGTACTGACCGATATGCGTATGTACGCCGGTCAAACTGAGAATGACATCAGACATGGGCAGTTGCTCCCGCACCCAAATAGGCTTCCTGAACAATCGCCGATGCCATTACTTCCGCCGGATCGCCATCCGCCACCAGTGTGCCGTTATGTAATACGAGAATACGATCCGCCAGCGAGCGCACCACATCCATTTTGTGTTCAACCAGCAAAACGGTTTTATTGCGCAGGGCTTTGACCTGATGAATCAGCTCCAGTATCACCGGAACCTCATCCACACTCATGCCTGCAGTCGGCTCATCGAACATCATGATTTCTGGCTCCAGCGCCAACAAAATTGCCACCTCCAGCTTGCGCTTGTCACCATGCGACAGCGCCGCGACCTTGTCCTTACGCCGCTCGGCCAACGATACTCTGCACAAGTATTCTTCGGCGCGTTCCAATAATTCAGTATGCGAAGACCACAAGGCAAAAATATTGAATCCCAACCCGGCTCTGCTTTGCACAGCCAGACGAACATTTTCCATGACAGTCAGATTCGGGAACAGATTGGTCAGCTGAAACGCCCGGCCTATGCCGAGTCGCGTGCGTTTGGCTGCACCCAGACCAGTAATATCTTTTTCTCCCAGATACACGCTGCCGGACGTGGCCGGTAATTGGCCGGACATCAGATTGAAATAAGTTGTCTTGCCTGCCCCGTTAGGCCCGACGATGACAG
>JAGWUK010000124.1 GCA_028868455.1 Burkholderiales bacterium
GGAAAATAGCCGGAGTCGCCGCTGAAGAATATCCGCAATGCTTCATCCTGAATCGCCCAGCCAGCCCATAACGTCGTGTCGCGATCACGAATGCCGCGTCCCGAAAAATGCTGCGCTGGCGTCGCCGTAAACCTGATGCCGTGCACATGCGTGCTTTGCCACCAGTCCAGTTGCTGTACCTTGGCGTGATCGACGCCCCATTCGATCAGCCTTTCACCGACGCCTAGCGGTGTCAGGAAATGTTCTACCTTATCGGATAGTTGTTCAATGGCGTAGCGATCAAGGTGATCGTAATGATCGTGCGACAAGATGACGCCTTTGATTGGCGGTAAATCCTGCATGCTGATCGGTGGCTGATGAAAACGTTTTGGTCCCATCCATTGCATCGGCGAGGCGCGCTCGGAAAACACCGGATCAGTGAGCCAGAATTCACCGCGCAGTTTGAGCAAAATCGTCGAATGTCCCAGTCGAAATAAAGTGCCGTCCGGTGCTGCCAGCAATTGTTGCTGGCTCAGTTCAAACACCGGAATGCTGCCCGCAGGGACGGTTTCTGCCGGTTTATTGAACAGAAAACGCCACGCAATGCCCAGGGTTTTCAGAAAACCGGGTTCACGCAAACTTTTTCCATTCACAAATTTTTTTGCACGCTTTGGCGCGGACGCTGAGTCGGCAGCGGAAGAACGGTGAGGGCAAATAGTCAAAGCCATGATAGTCAACAACTCCTGTCAGGAATAAGGTGCGACAAGCTCGAATACGAGCGCCGGTTTTGTCGGAAAGAATAGACGTAATTTCTGGCGATGAAGTTCGCGACAAAATATTACACTGCACAGTGTAGTTTTCATTTTTCGAAAAGTAAACTACCTGGTGTAAAATATTTGTATTATTTTTGATTTTGCAAAGCTGTCGATCATGTCATTACCTCTGCGTCATACCGATAAAAAGCGTGAAGCCATACTTCAGGCCGCCATCAGGGAATTTCGCAGCCATGGTTTTGAAGCAACCAGCATGGACAAAATTGCCGCCTCGGCCGAGGTGTCTAAGCGCACGGTCTACAATCATTTTCCCAGCAAAGAAGAATTATTCGCCGCGATTTTGCATCAATTATGGGAAAAATCTGCATCGCAGGGCGAGTTGAAATATCAGCCTGACCGCAGCCTGCATGAACAACTGACTGATTTTTTGCAAGGCAAAATGAACATGCTGTGCGATCCCAATTTTATTGATCTGGCACGGGTTGCTGTTGCAGCCACAATTCACGCGCCGGATCGTGCGCGCGATATGGTGGAAAAGCTCAGGCGCAAAGAAGAAGGTATTGCAGCCTGGATCAAGGCAGCGCAGGCGGACGGCAAAATCAAAACTGGTGATCCGGAATTGATGGCCGATATGTTGCAGGGGCAATTGAAATCACAGGCTTTCTGGCCGCAAATCGCCATGGGTCAAAATTGCCTGAACGAGACGCAGCAATCGCAGGTTGTGAGTCTGACCGTGGCGATGTTCTTGCAGCACTATCAGTGTTGACGTGCGTCCGCGGCACTTATGTCGCGATGGCGCGCAGTTCGTTTTCCGGACGACGAAACTTAAAAAAATCAACCAGCGCACGTAGCGATGCCGACATATTGCGACCGCTAGGGTAGTACAGAAAAAAATGCTCAGGCTCGGGCCACCAATCCGATAACGCATATTCCAGTTGCCCGCTGGCGACATGCTGTGCCGCGAAACCTGCATAGGTATAACAAATTCCCGCCCCATCGATGGCCGATTGCAGCAGCAGTTGCAAATCGTCGCTGGCGATGGCACCGTGGGTTTCCACATCCAGTTTGTCCGCTGCCTTTTCAAATTCCCAGCGATAACAGGCGCCGCTGTTGAAACGCAATTGCAGGCATTCGTGCTGTAGCAAGTCGGCTGGCGAAACTGGCTTTCCATGTGCGGCGAAATAGGCTGGTGCAGCACATACGACGAATTGCACAGGCGCTCCGACAGGGACCGCCACCATATCTTGCTGCAAACTGGCACCAAATCGTATACCGGCATCGTAACCATCGGCAACGATATCCACCAGCGTGTCGTTGCTGACGACCTCAAGCTGAATATCTGGATAGCTGTGTCGCCATTGCGCGAGTTGCGGCGCAATCAGCAATTGTGCTGCCGGACGCGGGACGTTCAGGCGCAGCTTGCCGGAGGGACGTAGCCGCAGGTCATTCATCTTGTCTAACGCATCGCTGATGGCGAGAAAAGCCGGTGTCAACTGGCGCAGCAATTGCTCGCCAGCGACTGTAGGGCTGACGCTGCGCGTGGTCCGGTTGAGCAGACGGATACCAATTTCTGTCTCCAGCTTGCGCATGGCATGGCTCAGTGCCGACGGCGTCACCTGTAATTCTTGTGCCGCTTTACGAAAACTCTGCGTGGCCGCCACGCGGGCAAAAGCGTGCAAGTCATTTAAATCAGCTGTCATTGATGAAATTTACTCATTAGTGTGCTGATGATTATAGCGATTGTTTCGCCAATCATCTCTTGCAATACTGCAGGTTCTCATCTTTACCGGAAGGAATAACATGACTTTCTCTGCAACTGCATTTAACCAGCGCACCATTCTCGTTACCGGCGCCTCATCAGGAATAGGGCTGGCGGCCGCCGAAGCATTTTTAAAGCAAGGTGCGCAGCGCGTGTACCTGACAGGGCGCGATGCGGACAAACTGGCAAAAGTCGCCGACCAGCTTGGCTCGCGCGCAATCGGCATTGTCGCTGACGCGGCCGATTTGGATCAGATTGAACATTTGAAAGCGGAAATAGAAAAAAATGGTGACCAGCTGGACGTGATTTTCGCCAATGCCGGTGTGGCGCACTACAACGCTTTTGGCAATACCAGTGCAGCGGAATATGGACGCATTTTCGACACCAATGTGCGTGGGGTATTTTTCACCGTGCAGACTTTGCTTCCCTTGTTGAAGGATGGCGCAAGCATCGTTTTAAATGCGTCCATCGTGACGAATAAGGGCATGCCGGGTTTGAGTTTGTATAACGCTTCCAAAGCAGCGGTACGCTCTTTTGCCCGCACTCTCGCCAATGATCTCAAGGCCAGGAAAATTCGCGTCAATGCTGTCAGCCCTGGGGTGACGCGTACGCCGATCATGGAAAACGGTCTGAACATGAGCGCAGAAAATATCGACGCGTTTCATACCTATCTCGCCGAAGCAGCACCGGCTGGTCGCATGGCCAGCCCTGACGAAATTGCCGCGACTGTATTGTTCCTGGCTTCCGACGCGGCCAGCTATGTCAATGGCGTAGAACTTGGTGTGGACGGCGGTCTGGCGCAAGTCTAGATTCGCATGCGGGTCTGCCGTTGGATACGCCATTGCTGTATCAGACGAACAAACCCGCTCGCCGGACAGGGGTAGTCATTGCACTGATTCGCGCGATCGGCGCTGTTAACTTTTCGCGTTAACTCGCTCTGAGACAATCGACGATTTTCATTTTTGCCGCGCGCCAGGACGGAATAAACCCGCCAATAAAACCCATGACCAAAGAAAAAGCCAGGGTTTCAAAAGCGATCTTCGGCGTCAACTTGAACTGAAAAGCCAGTTCGCTAAAAGTCTGAAAATTGGTCGTCGAAATATCCACCGTCTGCATCCACGACGCAGCAAATAAACCCATAGCGCCGCCGACCAGTGAGAGCAACAAGGATTCCAGCAAGAAAGCGATCAGCACGGCAGTACGGCGAAATCCCAATGCACGCAAGGTGCCGATTTCGCCGACTCTTTGCGCTACTGCGGCAAACATGGTGATCATCGCTCCGACGATGGCGCCGATAGAAAAAATCACCGATAAACTCAAACCGAGAATGCGGATAAACGTTGCCAGTGCTTCGCTTTGTTCCGCATAAAATTGAATTTCCGGTTTGGCTTCGATCTGCAAGCGGGGATCCGAATCGATAATGGCTTTTATCTTGTCAAATGCCGATTGATCTGCGAGTCGAAATACCATCGTCGAATACGCATTGCGGCGGAACGCTGCCATCATCTGTTCCGAGTCCCCCCATATTTCGCTGTCGAATCCGGTTTTACCGGAATCGAACACCCCGACCACGACCCAGTCTCTTTGCGCAAAGTGCAAGGTTTCACCTAATCCCGCGCCGCGAAAACCGTTGGCAATGGAAAGCCCGGCAATGATTTCCGACGTGCCCGGGCGAAACATGCGGCCTTGTACCAATTTCACCTGGGGTCGTAATTCCATGCCGATTTGCGAGGTGCCACGCACGGTGACGTTACTTGGCTTGCCATTGCTGCGTTTCGGTAAATTATTCAGCACCACCGGTTCTTTGCTGACCAGACGCTGCCCCTGGCCGTCGGTGGCGATATCGGGCAGGCTTTCGATGATGGCGGCCTGATCGCGTGCAATGCCACTATTGATTTCTGCTCCGGCACCTTTGCGTAAAACCAGGACATTGTCAGGTTGCCCGGTTGCTACCAGCGTTGCACGTATGCCTTCGCTCATCATCAACACTGTGGCAAACACAAAGACGACCAGTGCCATGCCACCGGCGGTCAGCAGTGTAGTGACGCGCCTGACCCACAAATTGCGAGCGATGTAGGAGAGTGGAATCGCCTTCATGCGACATGCCTCAAACCGTTGACGATATCAATGCGACTCATCTTCCACGCTGGCCACGCCGCGGCGACTATGCCGACCACAGCGCTGGCAAGGATTTGCAACAACATCGTCGTTTCCGATACATGAAAAACCGGGAACAAGGTGCCGACCGCCTTCGCAAAAGCATGCGCGATCGGCAGCGTGATCAGCACACCGAGGCCACCGCCCAGAAGTGCGATGACCAGGCTTTCGCCAAACAATAATTTCACGACGAAGCCGGGCGAGAATCCCAGCGCTTTCAGCGTGGCATATTCGGCCAGCCGCTCTCTGGCAGTCATGCTCATGGTATTGGCCATGACTGCCATGATGATGACCACGATGACGATGCTGACGGCATTGACGGCGACCAGTATGGCTTCGCTCATGGAGACGAAGCCGAGTTGAAAGGCTTTTTCCGTTTCGGTCAGCGTTTCTGCCAGAGAGTTTTTAAACTGCGCGTCGATGCGTTCGGAAATCACAGGCGCATTGTCTGGTTCATTGATACGGACAACGTAGACGCCGACATAGTCCGCGCCTTTGCTAAAGCGTTTGCGCATGGTTTCGGCAAGGTATTGCCAGTGAAATAAAAATTGCGATTCATCGGTCTTGGCGTCCACGCCATCCCAGATGCCGCGCAGAGTGAATGTCCAGGTTCCGGGAAAAATCGTGCCCCGCAACGGGATCTGGTCACCAATTTTCCATCCGTATTGATTGGCCAGCTTGCGACCGGCGATGGCACCCTGACGATCCAGAATAAAGGCGCGCTTCTGGTCTTCTTTCAACAGATATTCGGGATACAGCGCCAGATAGCTTTCTGGTTCCACGGCAAACTGAGGGAAGAAATTTCTTTCGTTGATATAAATGCCGCCGAACCAGTTGGACCAACTGATACCCGTTACACCAGTGACATTCTTAAGACGATCCGCATAGCTCAGCGGTAAAGGAAACGTCAGCGATATGGCGTTCCTTGTCACCAGTCGCGTGCTTGAGGTTCCGTCCACACCGGCGTACCAGGCATCAACGATGGTGCGCAACAAGCCGAACGCACTGATGGCGACAATCAGGCCGACCATGGTCAGCATGGTGCGCAACTTGTGGCGAAAGGCGTTTTTGAGCAGCAGGCGCAAGAGAAACATGATCAGCGCTTTAATGAGAGAGGGCGCTCATCGCCAGATCGGGAACCAGTACCCCTTTTTCCAGGTGCACCAGGCGTTTGGCGCGCGACGCGGCCTTGGGATCATGCGTCACCATGACGATGGTCTTGCCCAGGCTGACATGCAATTCTTCGAGTAAATCCAGCACCTCGCTGGCTGTCACGCGATCCAGATCGCCGGTCGGTTCATCGGCCACGATCAAAGTCGGATCGGTCACAAGTGCGCGGGCAATCGCCACTCTTTGCTGCTGTCCGCCGGATAGCTCGTTTGGATAGTGATCCGTGCGATCGCTGAGGCTCACCATCGCCAGCGCTGCGCTGACATGTTCATGGCGCTCTTTGCGGTTGAGTGAAGTCAGTAAAAGCGGTAATTCAACATTTTCGTACGCCGTCAATACGGGCATCAGATTGTAGAACTGAAAAATGAAACCGACGTTAGCCGCACGCCAGTCGGCCAGCTCGCCTTCGCTGAGTCTGGCGATATCAATGCCGCCGATGTGTATGCGTCCGCTGGTCGGTTTATCGATGCCAGCGATCAGGTTCAATAAAGTGCTTTTGCCGGAGCCGCTGGGACCCATCAAGGCGACAAATTCGCCCTGCGCGACATCCAGATTGACGCCTTCCAGCACGGGAATGTGTTGTCCGCCACGTAGATAGGATTTGCTGATGTCCTCAATCCGGATCAGGATTTCCGCGCTTGGGCTGACTTGCTCGTCGTTCGTCATTTTGTTGTCACCACGACTTGCATTCCGGCTTTCAGTTTCTCTGCGGGCGATAGCACCAGTTTGTCGCCGGATTGCAATGCCCCCTTGATTTCGACGTTATCACCGATTTTTCTGCCGGTGCTGACAGGGATTGCTTCTAGCGTGTCGCCATGTATTCTGAAGACCAGTTTCTTTCCATCCCGTTCGATAATGGCGGCGGGATTGGCGGCCAGCAAGGCTTGTTGATCGGCATCTGTCACGGCTTGAGACAGGATGGTGACCTTGGCGCTCATTTCCGGCAAAATGCGCGCATCGAGTTTTTCAAAACGAATCTTCGTCATCACGGTCGCTTTGGCACGATCGACTGTTGGCACGATTCCGACGATGCTGCCGCGAAAGCGCTGATCCGGTAGCGCATCCAGCGTGATTTCCACTGGCTGGCCGATTTTTGCTTTGGCCAGATTGCTCTCAGAAACATCGGCTTCGACTTCCAGTGTGCTCATATCGGCCATGGTCACCACAGCGCCCTGACTGCCAGCCGCGCTGGAAAACGGTGTGATGATGTCACCGACATTGGCATTTTTGACCAACACGACGCCATCAAAGGGCGCGCGGATTTCGGTGAAATCCTGGTTCACTTGCTGCACTTTCCATTGCGCCCTGGCGACAGCGACAGCACTTTGAGCTGAAACAATGCTGGCCTTTGCCATATTCACGCGATTGGTGGCTGTATCCAGCGTCTGCGGTGATAAAAAGCCTTGCGCACGCAGACCCTGGCTGCGTTTCAGTTCAGATTCTGCATTTTGCAATTCAACGCGTGCCTGTGCGACGCCGGCTTCGGCCTGACGTATGCCAGCTTCGGCCTGCGCTTTGGCGGCCTGAATATCGCTGGCATCGAGACGCGCCAGTAAATCGCCTTGCTTGACGAGGCTCCCTTCGCGCACATTCAGCTGAATCAGGCGTCCAGTGGCTTTACTTGCGACCGCCGCCCGTCTTTGCGCGACAACGTAACCAGAGGCGGTCAGTTGCGCATATTGCTGGGACGGATAGGTCGTGATGACGGAGGTGACTTTGACTTCTGCTTTGCCGGGTTTGAATAACATGACTGCCGCAATCATGATGACGACGGCGATGAGCAGCCAGCGCAACCACGGTTTTTTTCTCTTCTGAACAGGAGAGTTGCGATCAATTTTCAATTGTTTCAATGCTGGCGTAGACGGTGTAGGCATAGAAATATCCGGTAGGAATTGAGGACTGCTGCAAAACCGCTCCAGCGGCGGTAAAGTTGCTTGTCGTGCGCATTGTACTGCCTTCGTC
>JAGWUK010000125.1 GCA_028868455.1 Burkholderiales bacterium
ATGGTGCCAGAAAAACGGGTGCCGCATTTCAAGCCAGGTAAGGAGTTGCGTGAACGTGTTGATGCCATGGTGGGGCAACCGATACACGATGACTAGCCAGTTGGGTTATCGAGCTTCGTGAATGACGCAAAAAATAAAAAACGGCATATCGGTTTCTCCGGTATGCCGTTTTTTTTCGCGTACAATTTCAGAATTCAGATTGACAACTTGCTGGTCGAGTAATAAATGTCCCTTTCTGCCCTTGTGCCAATCACGCGACGTGCATCTCGCTTACTATAAAGTTCGACATGAAAATTATTTCTAAAATTATCTGGGTAATCCTGTTTATTGCCCTGTTCGGCTTTGCAATGAAAAACGATGAAATAGTCACTTTGCATTATTTCTGGGGATACGCACAGCCTGCACCATTGGTTTTTCTTTTGTTGGCTTTTTTGATACTAGGATTCTTTCTTGGCGTGCTGGCCATGGTACCTATTGTTTTTCGCCATCGTCGCGATATTTCACGTCACAAAAAAACCTTGGCCGAAATTGAAAAAGAACGCGAGACAGCTCAGCGTGCCGCCACACAGGCACCGCAACCTGATAGCATTCGCAATACTTAAAAATCGATAGGCGAAAATAATAAAAATGGAATTTGAAATCTGGTGGTTGCTCGGCATCCCATTATTTTTTACTTTGGGATGGATTGCTGCCCGCGTTGATATTCGCCAATTATTGTCCGAATCCCGCAGCCTGCCGCAAGGCTATTTTAAAGGCTTGAATTTTCTTTTGAATGATCAGCCTGACAAAGCGATTGACGCCTTTATTGAAATCGTCAGACTTGATCCCGAAACGGTGGAATTGCACTTTGCTCTCGGTAATTTGTTCCGACGTCGCGGAGAAACTGAGCGCGCAATCCGCGTGCATCAGAATTTACTTTCTCGCCCTGATTTACCGGCAGAACAAAAAACGCAAGCCATGTTTGAGCTTGGGCAGGATTATCTGAAAGCTGGGCTGCTGGACAGAGCGGAAGAAACTTTTAATCAATTATCTTCTGGCCCATTTGAAGCGCAGGCAAGGCGCGCGTTGCTGGAAATTTATCAGCGAGAAAAGGAATGGGCGCGCGCAATCGACGCTGCGAATGCATTGCAAGAATGCGGTGCGGGTGGACGACAAAAAGAAGTTGCGCAGTTTTATTGTGAAATTGCCCAGGACGAGTTGGTGCATACGCATCCCGACGCAGCCTTGGCAATGTTGGATAAAGCTTTGGCTGTTGATCGTCACAATGTACGTGCAACGATATTGATCGGTGATGTCCATCTGGCGAACGGTGATCTCGAAAAAGCAGTGTTGACCTGGCGTCGCGTTGAACAACAAAGTGTACCGCACGTAGCGCTCGTGGCACAAAGACTCATGGATGGCTATCGTAAGCTGGAGCGACCGCAAGAAGGCTTGAATTTGTTGAAGAGTTATCTGGCCGAAGCACCGTCAATTGATTTGCTTGAAGTGGTATTCAAAGGAACGCTGGAGCTGGATACCGTTGAGGCAGCCAATCAATTGGTGAGCGACGAGTTGCGTCGGACACCGACTTTATTGGGGTTGGATAAATTACTGGATGCCCGCCTGATGGTCGCACCTCCAGAGTTGCGCCCAGAACTGTCGTTGGTTAAAAATCTGGTGCAAGGCTATGCACAAAAACTGGCACGTTATCAATGTTCGCATTGCGGTTTTAAAGCGCGTCAGTTTTATTGGCATTGCCCGGGATGCAGCCGTTGGGAAACTTATTCGCCGCGTCGTACCGAAGAGTTGAATGTAATGAACTAGGACGGGCGTACTTCTGTACTACGTCCCGCGTACATGTCGATGCTGGCAAAACGTACTCACCGTGAGTACTTTGTCAGGGATATCAATGTGCGTTGCTGCGATCAAAAATATTTACGAATTGAGTCTGTCATGAAAATTACTATTATTGGCACAGGATATGTTGGCTTGGTGACCGGAGCCTGTCTGGCGGAATTGGGAAATGATGTTTTTTGCCTGGACGTAGATCAGCGCAAAATCGCAATTTTGAATGGCGGCGGTATTCCCATACACGAGCCAGGGCTGGAAGAAATTGTTGCACGGAACCGTGCAGCAGGACGTATCCGCTTTTCAACGGATGTCGAAGCCAGTGTTGCTCATGGCGATATTCAATTTATTGCAGTCGGTACCCCACCGGATGAAGACGGTTCCGCCGATTTGCAATATGTACTAGCGGCCGCCCGCAATATCGGTAAATACATGAACGGCTTTAAGGTTATTGTCGACAAGTCCACTGTACCTGTAGGCACTGCCGATCGCGTCCATGCCGCAATTTCAGAGGAACTGGTGCGCAGGGGCAAAGATAGTCAATTTTCTGTGGTTTCTAACCCAGAGTTCCTGAAAGAAGGGGCTGCGGTAGAAGATTTCATGCGGCCGGATCGCATTGTTATTGGCTGCGACAACTCAGTAAGCGGAGAGACGGCACGCAATTTGATGAAGAAATTATATGCGCCTTTCAATCGCAATCACGAGCGAACTTACTGGATGGATGTACGTTCCGCCGAATTTACGAAATATGCCGCAAATGCGATGTTGGCGACCCGTATTTCGTTCATGAACGAACTGGCTAATCTGGCGGATCATGTCGGTGCGGATATCGAGGCCGTGCGTCATGGCATAGGGTCAGATCCACGTATAGGACACAGTTTTTTGTACGCAGGATGCGGCTACGGTGGCTCTTGTTTTCCGAAAGATGTACAGGCATTGGAGAGAACTGCGCAGGACTATGGTTTAAATCTGCTAATTTTGCAGGCGGTTGAAGCCGTGAATGCGCGGCAGAAAATGGTCTTGGGAAACAAAATAGAGCAACGTTTTGGCAGCAATTTGTCGGGAAGGCATTTTGCAGTCTGGGGCCTGGCATTCAAGCCGAATACCGACGACATGCGCGCCGCATCATCGCGGATATTGCTGGGAGAGCTCTTGCGACAAGGGGCGACCGTCGCTGTGTATGACCCTGTTGCAATGGAAGAGGCAAAACGGGTTTTTGAACTGGATTTTTATGATGCCCCCGAATTGTTGGCGAATATTCGCTTTGCAGAAAATCCTATGGACGCATTAGATCAGGCCGATGCTTTGGCGATCGTAACCGAATGGAAAGCCTTTCGTAGCCCCGATTTCGATCAAGTAAAAGCAAGGCTGAAGCAAGCGGTGATATTTGATGGGAGAAATTTATTCGAACCATCACTGATGACGGAGTTAGGAATTGAATATCATGGCATTGGTCGCTCGGTATTGACACGAAAATGACTATGCAAATGAACGAAGCGTTGAGCAAACCTATCGATAAAAGCATTCTGGTTGCCGGTGATGTTATGTTGGATCGGTATTGGTTTGGCGAAGTTAATCGTATCTCGCCCGAGGCACCCGTACCTATTGTGCGGGTGGAGAAGCGCGAGGAACGTTTAGGTGGTGCGGCAAACGTGGCGAGAAACGCGGTTGCACTGGGTTTGAATGCAGGATTGCTCGGCGTGATTGGTCAGGATGAGGCTGGCGATATTGTCGAAACATTGCTTGGCCAGTCCGCAATCAGCAGTTATCTGAGCAGAGACCAAAGCATTTCAACCATCATCAAACTGCGAGTGATTGGTCGCCAGCAACAACTTTTGCGTATTGATTTCGAAGAGCGTCCGACCGAGCATGTATTGCGCGATAAATTAAACCGCTTTAATGCTTTATTGAGTGGTTACGATGTCATCGTGCTGTCCGATTATGCGAAAGGAAGTCTGGTAAACGTAACAGCCATGATTTCGGCGGCGACTGAGGCTGGGAAATTAGTTTTAGTTGACCCCAAGGGGCACGATTTTCGACGTTACGCGGGAGCCAGTCTGCTGACGCCGAATAAGTCCGAATTGAAACAAATTATTGGCGATTGGCATGAGGAAGCAACGTTGACCGAAAGAGCGCAAAATTTGCGCAAAGAATTGCGCTTGCAAGGCTTGTTGCTGACGCGTTCAGAAGAAGGAATGACTCTGTACACAGAGCACGATGTTACGCATGTGCCGGCAATGGCGCGTGAGGTCTTTGATGTTTCCGGTGCCGGTGATACCGTTATCGCGACTATGGCAGCAATGCTGGCAAATGGCATGTCCATGCAGGATGCCGTTGTCATTGCCAACCGTGCCGGTGGTATTGTTGTGGGTAAATTAGGGACTGCAACAGTGACACATGAAGAGTTGTTTTCTGAAATGTAAATAAAGTTAAATTTGCATTTCAAAATGATAATATGTGTCAACCTTCTCTTGTTGAAGGTCGTTATTAAAGCGGAATGCAAGCCGCGTTCTTTCAGCATATTAATCAACCACTAGGGAGTTTTCACATGTTTAAAAAATTACTGTTAGTTATTGCGACCTTGGTTGCGACTATGGGTTTCGCATTTGCCGATGTAGACGTCAATAAAGGCGATCAAGCGGCACTCGACGGAATTAAAGGTATTGGCCCAGCCAAATCCAAAGCAATCATCGAAGAGCGCACTAAAAATGGTAGTTTCAAAGACTGGGCCGACTTCGAAAAACGCGTAAAGGGCATTGGTGAAAAAAGTGCAGCTAAGTTGTCGGCTGCTGGTTTGACCGTTAATGGGCAGGCAAAACCTGGTGCTGCTGCGCCAGCAACAGACAAACCAATGTCGAAAAAAGCAGCAAAAGCAGCAAAAGCAGAAGCCGCTTCAATGGCCGCGTCGGCATCTGCGTCCGCAATGGATAAGGCTGCGGCAGGCGCAAAAGAAAGTAAAAAGAAATAATCTGCATAGCGGTATCTCCGTGCAGGTAAAAACCCGGGTAAATTCCCGGGTTTTTGTTTTCTATGCTGCTGATTGAATTGATAGGTAGCAAGCAGCCAAGTTCAACAGCGATTAGAATGAGGCTTTGAATGTTACCTGCTAAAAAGTTATGTCCTATTTGACTATCGAAGATACTATCGGCAATACACCGCTCGTCAGGCTGCAAAGAATTCCTGGCGACGAGAATCGGCTCCGCAACAATATTATTTTGGGCAAGCTGGAGGGGAATAACCCCGCTGGATCAGTCAAAGATAGGCCTGCGCTTTCCATGATTAAGCGTGCAGAGGAGCGAGGAAGCATTAAGCCCGGTGATACGCTGATCGAAGCAACCAGTGGCAATACGGGAATTGCATTGGCAATGGCAGCAGCAATGCGCGGATACAAGATGCTGTTATTAATGCCGGAAAATCTCAGTATTGAACGCCGGCAAAGTATGGCAGCCTATGGCGCACAGATTATTTTGACGCCAAAAACGGGAGGCATGGAATATGCTCGGGATCTTGCCGAGCAAATGCAGAAAGATGGCAAAGGCGTGATTCTGGATCAGTTTGCCAATCCCGATAATCCACTGGCGCATTTTGAGGGAACCGGGCCAGAAATCTGGCGCGATACCGGCGGCAGAATAACGCATTTTGTCAGTGCAATGGGCACCACTGGCACGATTATGGGCGTATCTGCTTACCTGAAGCAGCAAAACAATGGAATTGTAATTGTCGGAGCGCAACCGGAAGAGGGATCTCAGATTCCGGGAATCCGTAAATGGCCGGAAGCGTATTTACCTAAAATTTACGACAAAGCAAAAGTGGATCGAATCGAATCCGTCAGTCAGTCCGATGCTGAGCACATGGCACGACGGCTTGCGGCAGAAGAAGGAATATTTTGTGGTATTTCAGCCGCTGGCGCTTGCGAAGTGGCGCTGCGGATTGCGCAGACTGTAGAAAATGCAACGATTGTGTTTATCGTCTGTGATCGCGGTGATCGCTATCTTTCGACAGGCGTTTTTCCGGCATGATCAAAAATTTGGGAAAATGTTCAAAAAATTGGTTGATACTTGAACTCTTCTCGAACGTCGCAATCAAAAAATACCGAAGCGGCGCTTCTGGCGCATCTTCGGTATTTTTTTCTTGTTTCTCTAGCAAAAATCTGATTACCGGCTGACCGGCATCGAATTTTACGCTGGATCTTTGGGCTTGAATTGCTTGTCGCTGATGCGAAACTTTGCACGACGGTCACCCATCAGTTCACGCAATTCTTTGATACTTACATCACTGATTTCATGCATACGAATCAGCAGCGAAGCTCCAACAGGCAAGCGACGATGTCTGATTTTACTGATGACAGGTGGTGCAACTTCTAATGCTCTTGATAGTGCGGCATCATTTTTCAGATGCAATTGCTTGATCAGAGTGTCCAATAAATTATTTGGATCGTAGTCGATTTCATCCGATTCAAGCTGGGTCAGATTTGCCATAATTACCTCGCTGTTTAGTTTATTGACGCTTAATTAGTTGCTTCAATAAAAAATTAATCAAACGGTAATATTGTATCTTTAAAATAGAATTTACTTAGCAGAAAAATAGCAAAACATTGTTAAATCTCTTGACATATTTATCATTATGCACATAATTATGTCAACAAGATAACTTTACTCTAGTTGAAAAAATACTGATTAGCAATGTTTATTCAGGAAAAGAAAACGCAGTTAACAATCTTTATAAATTGCCTGTTTTTATAGCGAATGGCTTGTCGTTTTTACTGCAATTTCTTCCTTTTTTTTCCTTCGGTTTACCTCAAATTTTCCCTTGCTTCGCGGATGACATGACCGAGATCAGTCACGGACATGGCGTAGAAATAGCTGCGATTGTAGTGTGTGATTGCGTAGAAATTTTCCGTGACCATCCAGTATTCCGTCGGGTCTGTGCCATTCTGTAAATCGATCAGTCCGTAGCGGATATCGGCAGGCGCTTCACTGCTTGATGTCGTTGCAACGTGTTTTATATCCTGTAAAGAATAATTTGCGTGCAAGCCTTGATTCAGAATCGCAGCAAGCTCTGGTCGCTGATCATCTGTCGTCGTCAGCGTGGCAGGAAACGCGATGGGTAAATTTTTCTTCCAGCCGTGCATGGACAAATAGTGCGCAACACTGCCTATCGCATCAACTGCAGAATCTGTTAAATTGATCTGACCATCGCCGTCAAAATCGACCGCATATTGACGTATGCTGCCGGGCATGAATTGCGGCCATCCGATTGCGCCAGCGTATGAACCTTTAAACAAAAATGGATCCAGTTTGGAATCGCGCGCTATCAACAGCATGCTCTCTAACTCACCTCGAAAAAATGCCATACGTGCAGATTTGTTCGGTACATCAGGATAATCAAATGCCAAAGTAGTTAAGCTGTCCATGACGCGGAAATTGCCGGTGTTTTTACCGAAAATCGTTTCTACGCCGATCAGGCCAACGATAATTTCTGCGGGGACGCCGTAGTCTTTTTCAGCGCGATCCAGCGCTTCGGCATATTTGTTCCAAAATGCAATTCCGGCGTCGATACGATACGGTTCGACAAAACGGGCACGATAGGCTTTCCAGTTTTTCGGACGCCCCGGTGGCGCTGGCATGACCAGTTGCCGGGCGGAATCAACATAACGCACCTGATCGAAAGTCCGAACCAATGCCGAACTTTCAAATCCGTGGCTGGCGACCATTTGATCGATGAAAGCGGTCACGTCTTTCCATTTGGTAAAACGGACGTTTTCCTGGCTTACAGCATGTTGTGTGGCGGCAGGTTTTTTATGCTTTTTACTCGGTCTGGCATCGGCTGCTTGCAAGCTGATCAGTCCAGAAAAAACTACGCAGGAGAATTTGAAAAAAGTACGTGGAAAGGAGT
>JAGWUK010000126.1 GCA_028868455.1 Burkholderiales bacterium
GCGGGAAATTAATTCTGCACAAATGGCCGTTGCGACACTGTGGCGCCAGAAAGCCAGAAAATCAAAACCGGGACAATCCGTTGGCGGGAATTTATTCGTCAGGATCGTCATGCGAATAATGTTTTTGACGCTTTTAATGCCAAGCATTGCTGTGGCTTGTTGCAACGTGACGACGCGGGAATTTGTACCGAAGTGAGATGAGTTGGCAAGACGTAGGATTTTTGCTGCAACCGAATGATCCATAGCGATTTTTTCGGTAATCGTATCCAGACTGCTATTGTCGTCGTCAAGATTCGATAGCATTTCATTGGCTACGGCTGGCAAGGTTGGTAAATCCTTGACTTGCTTAACCATGTCTTCCAGTCGTATCTGATGTTCGGATGCCTGTGTCATTTGGGCTCACCTTGACGGTATTCGTAAACATAATCCTTGAGCAGGCAGGTCGGCTCTTCATATGGTGGCTGCCGGAAAAGTGTACCTAGTCGTTTCAATTGAGCCAGTTTTTCGTCTGAGCTTTCCGTTTCCGATAATGCGTTCATTTCTACCGATAACAGATGTATGTCGTGTTGTTCGACAGATCGCAGCATTGACGCCGTCAGTACCGTTCCCGCAGGTAAAAGCACATGCCCAAGTTTGTCCAGCAAATCGTCCGCCAAAACCATACCGGCGTTGATTTTCGCTAATGGCAAATAGTGATAACGCTTAGTCATGAGTTTGCCCCCTTTGAATTAAATGCTTTCAATGTCGTTAACGTCTGCCACGGAGAAATATTCAATCCTGTTTGCAATGTAGGCGTTTCAACATTTGCACGCAAAAATGCACAGAACCATCGTTCGAAAAGTACCTGATTGGCAGATATACTACACCCAGTATCAGCTTGGAAACTATCAATACGCAATAGATTTCATGCTTTTCAAAAATTTTTGAAACATACTCCCATCGCTGTTCATTTTTGTCAGGTCTTGCAATGAGTCGGATAGTGAATTTCGTCAAGCGGCGCACGCGCGTCGTGATTACGTTTTCTGCGGGAATCGTTGCAACTGCCCTGTTGCCTGCGCATCTGGATATCGTGACGCGCGCGCTGATAGGGTGGGATATTGCGGTCTGGTTCTACCTCGTATTGATGGCATGGATGATGTTTCATGCTAATCATCATCAGGTTTGCAGAATGGCGCAACAGGAGGATGAAAATGCCTTAGCCGTCTTGGTGTTGCTTTCGCTGGCGTCAGTTTTGAGCTTGCTGGCAATTGTTCAGGAACTTGCTGGTATAAAAGGTATGCCACCTGCATTGCAGACACTGAAATACATATTCACCGGCATTACGGTGCTGGGTTCATGGCTATTTCTCGCGGTGATTTTCAGTTTTCATTATGCATTCCTGTTTTACAATGCGCCTGCAAAGCAGGCTCCACTGGGCTTTCCTGAGGAAGGACTTGAGCCTGATTTTTGGGACTTCCTGTATTTTTCTTTAACGATCGCGGTCGCGGCGCAAACGTCCGATGTGAGTGTATCGTCAAGACAGATGCGTAAGACTGTCCTTGCGCAATCTGTGCTGAGCTTCTTCTTTAATCTGGCAATTCTGGGTTTCTCAATTAATATCGCAGCAGGTCTGGTCGGGAGCTAACAAGCTTAGTGCTGATCATGGCGATCACGATAGTCGCGATAGTCACGATGTCCCCAGTTTTCCCGGTGTTCACGATGTTCGTCCCGATGTTCAAACTCGCGTCTTTCTGATCGGTATGCCCAGTGATGATCGCGCCAAGGTCGTCCATAAGTTTGTTCGACGTAGACATGTTCTACGTATGGACGTGGTGAGCGAAGCACGATAGGGATGCCGCCAAAGCGTAAATCGAGATTGAAGACATACGGGAGATTTGCGCCGAATGCCCAACCATTTCCGCTCGCCCAGTACCAGGTGCGGTACTCCGGCGAGTAATACACTTGCTGCTCTGGATAATAGACATAGTTGTAATTGCGTATCACTTCCTGTCTGTAAACTGGACGAAATTGTCCTCCTTCGTTGCGATCCATGTCATGCGCGCCAGCATTCGCGGCGACACCGCCTAGGGCTAATGTACAGATCAAAAGCAAGTTTTTTTGGAAATTCGTTTTCATGGCTAAGCCCCGTCGTGGTAATAAGTCTACAACGTCAATTTGCAACAGCGGGCTGACACATCGATTGAAATCGTCTGCAAGAACTGCAACAGGATGTTTCTGTCATATCGATCATTTATGACTGAGGCAGAAAAATTCATACAGTAAATTGAATATTTTATGTTACAAAGTCTGCAATCAATCATCTCAATGACGCACCATGGTACTCAATTACATCTGGACTGGATTTTTTTTCGTTGGCTTCATTGCCGCGCTGGCGCAGTGGATATTTCTGGGGGATGTTGAAGTTTTTAAGCGCGTCGTGGACGGAACATTCGATTCCGCACGTATTGCCGTTATGGAAATTGCTTTGCCATTGGCTGGGATAATGACGCTTTGGCTGGGGATTATGAACGTTGGTGAAAAGGCTGGCGCCATCAATTTTCTTGCGCGCATCGTTGGTCCTTTTTTCGCGCGTATTTTCCCGGGCGTTCCTGAAAACCATCCAGCCAACGGGCATATGGTGATGAACTTTTCGGCTAATTTGTTAGGGCTGGATAATGCCGCGACACCATTCGGACTCAAAGCTATGGAGAGTTTGCAAAGTCTGAATCCGGATAAGGAACAAGCCAGTGATGCGCAAATCATGTTTCTGGTGTTGCACACGTCCGGCTTGACACTGATTCCGCTTTCCATCATGGCGCAAAGAGCCGTGCTTGGCGCGAGCGATCCGTCCGATATTTTTATTCCATGCCTAATTGCGACGTATGTTGCAACGATCGTCGGCTTGATTGCAGTCGCTCTTTGCCAGAGAATTAATTTATTCAATCGCGTTGTTATCGGTTGGCTCGGTGGAATCAGCGCGTTGATACTGGGTCTGGTCTGGTACATGAGTCACTACATGAATCGCGCGGAAATCGAAGTGTTTTCAAAAGTCAGTAGTAATTTCATCCTGTTTTCCATCATTGTTGCGTTTCTGCTTGGCGCAATGCGTAGAAAAGTGAACGTCTATGATACTTTTATCGAGGGTGCCAAGGGGGGGATACAGACTTCTCTGACGATCATGCCTTACCTGGTAGGGATGCTGGTTGCGATCAGCGTCTTGCGTAATTCAGGTGTAGCCGGATTTATTGTGACCGGTTTCAATTGGTGTTTCAGCCACCTGGGGATGAATACGGACTTTACGCCTGCTTTGCCGACCGCTTTGATGAAACCCTTGAGTGGAAGCGGCTCGCGGGCAATGATGGTGGATGCCATGAAAACCTATGGCGTGGACTCATTTGTCGGCAGACTTTCCTGCATATTCCAGGGTTCAGCAGACACGACGTTTTATATCGTGGCCTTGTACTTCGGTTCCGTGGGTATTCGCAAGACAAGATATGCTATATCAGTAGGCTTACTGGCCGACTTTGCCGGTGTCGTGGCGGCGATTTTTGTTGCTTACCTGTTTTTCCATTAAAGAAAATTTTCATGGTCTGCCGGCAAAAAATTATCCGGCAGACTGCTTGCTTTCAAGCGTTAACAATCCTATCCTGCCACCATTTTGCTTTCTCTTGCAGCGCATTCTGATTTAAAGTTTGTAACTGCCTGTCTTCCATCAGGCATTTTCCGTTGACCCAGACATGGCTGATTTGTTCTCGACCTGCGGCATAAATAATTTGCGAAATAGGATCAAATAATGGCTGTGTTTCTATTGCAGACAAGTCGATTGCAATGAGGTCCGCCTGTTTGCCTGCCTTGAGGCTGCCAATTTTCTGATCCATCCCTAATGCTTTCGCGCCACTCAACGTTGCCATTTCCAGCGCGGCAAATGCATTGAGTGCAGTAGGATTGCCGGATTGGGCTTTTGCCAGCAACGCGGCCATTCGTAAATCGCCCAGCAGATCCAGTTTGTTGTTGCTGGCTGCGCCGTCTGTACCTAGGCCGACATTCACACCTGCTTTTTGCATGGCGTCAATGCGAGCAAATCCCGATGCCAGTTTGAGATTGCTTGCGGGATTGTGTGCTATATGCACACCCTGTTGTGCCAACAAGGCGATTTCATCGTCATTGGCATGGACCATGTGGGCTGCTATCAGACGTTGATTTAATAGCCCAAGTTTATGCAGGCGCGTCAACGGACGTGCGCCATACTGCTTGAGGCTTTCATCGATTTCATACTGTGTTTCATGGATGTGGCAATGAATACCCATATCGTGTTGCTCAGCCAGTGCAATAATTTTTTGAAATGTGTCATCCGCTACCGTGTACGGAGCATGCGGTGCCAGCCTGAAGTCAACGCCGCTTTGTCCTGCAAATTCTGCCTGCACGTTGATGGCCTTTTCCAGATACTCTGCAGCGTTGGATGCATAGCCAGTAGGAAATTCCAGTATGCTGCAACCGACGACTGTCCGCATGCCTGCGTGCAAACCAGCAAGAGCGACTGCATCGTGATGGAAATACATGTCATTGACGGTCGTTGTTCCACCACGGAGCATTTCGGCCATGGCATATAAGCTACCGTCGAAGACGAACTCATGCGAAACGTGTTTTTTTTCTGCCGGCCAGATATGATGATTCAGCCAATTCATGAGTGTGAGATCGTCTGCCAGACCCCGCAACAAACTCATGGCTGAGTGCGCGTGCAAATTGACGAAGCCCGGCAGAAGCGCATGCGCAGCCAATTCCAGATGCTTCGCATCTGGATACTGCTGGCGGGCTTCATGCGAAGGAAGTAAGGCGGCAATGCCAGCGTCGTCGAATATCAGGCAGTGTTCGCGCAGAACGGTGGCGCGAGGTTCAACAGGGATAAGATATTGCGGATGGATGCAGGTAAATGTTGTCATAGTTGCTTTCTGAGTATCGCTGCATTATAGCGACCTCTTTGAAACTAGTTGAATCTGGTACGATACTTTTCATTTTTCAGTTGGAGATATGATGGACTTAGTTTTTCCTGCACAAAAACAGACGACGGTTGCGGTCGACGGTACGAATGCTGAGTTTCCGGTACACAGGATTTATTGTGTGGGACGGAATTATGTTGAGCATGCCAAAGAAATGGGATGGACAGGCCGCGAAGCGCCGTTTTTCTTCATGAAGCCGGCTGATGCTGCGATGTCGGTTCCTGCGGGAACAATAGGCGAAATGCCGTATCCACCGATGACAAAAAACTTGCATCATGAAATTGAACTAGTCGTTGCCATTGGCAAGGATGGTAAAGATATTACCGTTGAAGAGGCGCCTAAGTATGTGTGGGGCTACGCCGTAGGTCTGGATATGACGCGACGCGATCTGCAGGCTGAGGCCAAAGATCAGGGGCGTCCATGGTGTACTGCAAAAGGATTTGATTTTTCGGCACCGATAGGGCCGATTCATCCTGTGAGTGCGACCCAGTGGATAGCGCATGGTGCCATTGGCTTGAATGTCAACGGAAAGGCAAGGCAAAACAGCGATGTCAATAAACTGATCTGGAACGTCGCAGAAGTCATTTCTTGTCTATCTCATTTGTACACACTGAAAGCTGGCGACCTGATTTTTACCGGTACGCCAGAAGGTGTTGCAGCTGTGGTGCCTGGCGATCTGCTGGAAGGGGAAATTGAAGGCCTCGGCGAACTCAAAGTAAAACTAATTTAAAGAAAATGAATATGAAACTTTACGGATATTTTCGTAGCTCGGCATCCTACCGCGTGCGTATTGCATTGAATCTCAAAGGTCTCGCATACGAACAAGTCGCGGTTCACCTTGTTAAGCACGGTGGTGAGCAATTGTCAGATGCCTATCGTGCGCTGAATCCTGATGCATTGGTGCCGGCATTGAAGGATGATGGTTTGGGTGAGGGAGGGGTATTGACACAATCGCTGGCTATACTCGAATACCTCGATGATGCCTATCCGGAGACCTTGTTATTGCCGGAAAATATTGCCGATCGCGCGTACGTGCGTTCATTGGCGTTATCCATTGCTTGCGAAATCCACCCTTTGAACAATTTACGGGTTTTGAAATATCTGACGGGAACGCTCGGCGTCAGCGATGAACAGAAAAGTGCCTGGTACAGGCATTGGTGTGAATCGGGGCTGGCTGCATTTGAAAAGAGGCTGGCAAACGACGCAAGAACAGGGAATTTTTGTTTTGGTGACATACCTGGAATGGCCGATTGTGTACTGATTCCACAAATTGCGAATGCTCAGCGTTTTCACTGCGATCTGTCGGCAATGCCAACAATTATGCGTATTAACGAGGCATGCCTGGAATTGCCCGAATTTATCAAAGCTTTGCCAGCAAATCAGCCTGATGCTGAATAATAAGAAAGGGAGCGACATTCTTCATTGTCGCTCCCTTTTTCCGGGCTTTATCTTTCAGCTATCGCTGTTACATCGGTCTTCTGCGTGACCGATTTTCAATTCGGCATTTCTTTGTGCGTGTAGGTGTTGCTCAAAGTATCATTCAGCACAGAGATCAGAATGGAGCGAGTCAGCTTGGACTTGGTCGTGTAGCCGTCAATTGCGAATTCATGACTGACTTGCTGCTCCGGTGCATAACCTGGCTGACCAGTCCTTAAAACTATCCTTAAATTGCGGCGTCCCAGCTCGTTTCGGATCAGACTCACCAGCTTCAAGCCTGCATCGACGGTTTCCATGACGACATCCAGCAAAACCAGCGCAATATCTGCATGATCGTGCAAAACATGTTGTGCTTCTTTGGCAGAATACGCATGCAAAAACTCTAATGGTCTGCCGTGTATGCGTATGCCGTTCAGTGCCAGCAGGGTTGTTTCATGCACATTCAGATCGTCGTCTGCGATCAGAATTTTCCAGGGATTGGTTGCAAGCTTGGGACTAAATGCATCTTCGTCTTCATCAAGAAAGTCGATCGTGTCGTTTTCATCGTTGCCAACGGCGCAGTCGGCAGCATAATCGTTACTCATGCGAGCCAGAAAACCTTTATAAGCTTCTGCACGCTGTACGGATAATGCGTTTTGTTGTATCCCGGCAGCACTTTGGCTGCATGCTAACAAGCCGGGCCTTCTACTGTGGTGAATCATCAGTGTTCTCCCTGTTGCTTGATTTAATGCGCTTTGCATTTAATCTTATGTGAAGCTGTGATGTTTATCAAGTGCAAGCCGTTGATTTGTCCTGTAAATGGTATTTCATGACGAAGATCGTAAATTTCAAGCGAAAAGCCGGTTTACTTTGTATATTTTTAAAGTGTGCGTATTAAAGTGCTAGATATTTTCATGGTCATATGAAAGTGACATTGACACATTTTTAAAATGGAAATCTGCAATGCGGACGACAGTTGCTGCCAAATCTGGATGTGCTACTGACTTCTCCCGGCGTTAACAATAAAAATGACGAAGCTTTAAGCAAATTGTTCATGACATCAATCTATCTGCCAGCGGCGATTTTTACTTCGCTCATTGTTTCTGTTGTGACGATGTCGGTACTGTTTTATCTCCGGCATTTAAAAATTCATGTGCGGGAAAGCACTTGCTGGGCGCTGGCGTTCACCTGTATGGCCATGCGTCAGGGATGTAGCCTGTTGGCTGTATCGGGGTTGCCGTTTTTTTCTTTTGGCATCGATTTTTTTGTCATGGCCTATGCTTGTTTGCTATGGGCAGGCGTCAGGATTTTCAGCGGTGTGAG